>NZ_SOGZ01000015.1:0-71446 GCF_004403145.1 Cryobacterium sp. TMT1-62
TTCCGCACCTGTGGGGTACGTTTGAATACATTACGGCCGACACACCAGGCCGTCAAAACCAGCAACCGCCCGGGCGTGTCACGCCCCAACGGGGCGGAACGACCAGGCGACATCCGTCTCTGAATCAGACGACGAAAACGCCGGCCAAGGTCTTCTTCCCACGGCGGAGCACGGCCACTCCCCCGGGAAGCACGGCACCCTCGATGGTCTGGTCATCGCTCAACACCTTCACGTTGTTGAGATAGACCCCACCCTGGCTGATGGCACGGCGGGCTTCGCTCAGACTCATGCTGAGTCCGGTGTCGACCAGCAGCTGCACCACGGGGGCGTGCGGGGCGGTCGTCGTGTTCGGGAGTTCTCGCAGAGCGGCTTCGAGGGTGGCCTCGTCGAGATCGGACAGCTCACCCTGGCCGAAGAGGGCATGCGCGGCCTGGATGGCGGCATCCGTCGCGGCACGGCCGTGAACAAGGCTCGTCACGGACACGGCGAGCGTGCGCTGGGCGAGGCGTTTGAACGGTTCCGCCGCCACGGCACCCGCGAGCTCCTCGATGTCGGACCGGGTGAGGAAGGTGAACACCTTCAGCCGGTTGAGGACATCGGCATCGTCGGTGTTGAGCCAGAACTGGTAGAACGCGTACGGGCTGGTGAGGGTGGGGTCGAGCCAGACCGCGTTGCCCTCACTCTTGCCGAACTTGGTGCCGTCGCTGTTCGTAATCAGCGGGGTGCCGATGGCGTGGGCGCTCTCCCCCTCCGCCTTGCGGATGAGGTCGATACCGCTGGTGAGGTTGCCCCACTGGTCGCTGCCTCCGGTCTGCAGCACGCAGCCGTACGTGCGGAAGAGCTCGAGGAAGTCCATCCCCTGCAGAACCTGGTAACTGAACTCGGTGTAGCTGATGCCGGCGTCGGAATTCAGCCGGGCGCTCACGGCATCCTTCTTGAGCATGCTGCCGACCCGGAAGTACTTGCCGATGTCGCGCAGGAAGTCGATGGCACTGAGCGGGGCGGTCCAGTCCAGGTTGTTCACCAGGGTGACGGCGTTGTCGCCCTCCGAGCTCAGAAAGCGCGAGACCTGGGCCTGGAGGTAGCCCACCCACTCGCCGACGACATCCCGAGAGTTCAGGGTGCGCTCGGCCGTGGGGCGCGGGTCACCGATCAGTCCGGTGGACCCGCCGACCAAGCCGAGGGGCTTATGTCCGGCCAGCTGCAGCCGGCGCATGAGCAGCAGCTGCACGAGGTTGCCGAGGTGCAGGCTCGGGGCGGTCGGGTCGAAGCCGCAGTAGAACGTGGCCGGCGGGCCGGCGAGCAGCTCACGCAGTTCGGTGGTGTCGGTGGACACCTGTACCAGGCCTCGCCAGGAGATCTCCTCCCAGACGTCGTCGAAGGTCGGGTCGTTGGCTTGCAGGGCGAGGATGGCTGGATCTGACACGAGCCAAGGATATCAGCGCCCGACTCGCTGCCCGGGAATTCAGGACCACACCTTGATCGGCAAATATTAAGCCTATAGGCTGAATTAGTGTAGATTCATCGTGGAAGCTTCATATCAGCCCGCCAACTCCGTCGGAGGTCCCGCCCATGTTCGTCATCACGGCCGACCAGGTCGACAGCCGCAACGATCGCGATCGGGCCGGCGAGATGATCGCCGAGCTCGTGGCCGCGTACGGCCCGGCGTTCACGCTGCCGCCCGACCAGACGTCCGGCGATGAGATCCAGCTACTGCTGCCCGACGCCGGCACGGCCCTTGCCGCCGTTCTCGCGCTGCATCGCGCGGGCCATTGGAGCATCGGGCTCGGCATCGGCGAGGTGCGCACCCCTCTTCCAGAAACAACCCGGCAGGCCTCCGGCGGTGCGTTCGTCGCGGCGCGCGCGGCCGTGACGCGGGCAAAGAAGGCCGAGGCCCGGTTCAGTCTCGAGGTTGATCCGGCCGCTGGCCGTACTGCTGGCCGCTCTGCTCCGCTGCTCGACGCCGACGGGGTGGAAGCACTCATCACCAATCTGCTGCTCCTTCGCCAGCGTCGCTCGCAGGAGGGCTGGGCGGCCATCGACCTGCTGGCGAGCGGGATGTCCCAGGTGGAGATCGCCGCCGAGCTCGGCATTTCCCCCGCCGCCGTCAGCCAGCGCATCCGAATCGCCCTCTGGAGGGTCGACCAGTCCGCCCAGCCCGCACTCGTTAGGCTGCTGGAGAACCTCGAGCACGCCACGACCGAAACGGACCCTGCCGCATGATCTCCTCGTCCTTCCCGATCGTTGCCTACCTCTACTGGATGTCCCTCCTGGTCGTCACCACCGGCTCGCTGGTCTTCGCCATCCTCGCGTTCCGGCGCCAGAAGCCGCAGTTCGCCGCGGTCTCCGGCGGCGCCCTCGCCGCGGCCCTGATGATCGCCGCCCTCCCCTCGCCCGGAGGCGCGACCGTGTCGGGCGTGCTCCTCGGCATGGTGGCCCTCGGTCTCGCCGTGGTCGGCGGCGGCCCGGCGGCGCTGCTTGCGCTGAGGCTGGCCACGAACAACTCCGTGCCCCAAGGCCAGCACGGCGGGATCCTGGTCGACAACGGCGGCGCTCCCGTGACACCGGAGCCGGGCCGCGCGTCCGGGGTTGATGCCGGCGCACCGGATGCACCGGATGCACCGGATGCACCGGATGCACCGGATGCCACCGGTGTACCCGATGGTGAGGGGACGGCCGGAACGCACGGCACTTTCGTGCACGAGGTGCTGCGCGGTGGATTGATGATCGGAATCCTGGAGCGCCTCGCCGTGGCCGGCGCGATCCTGGCGGGCTTCCCGGAGGCCATCGCGGTCGTCGTGGCGATCAAGGGCGTCGGCCGCTTCACCGAGCTGGCCACGGCCGAGGCCCGGGAGCGGTTCATCATCGGCACGCTGGCGAGCCTGATCTGGGCGTGCGCGTGCGCCGCCCTGGTGCAGATCGCCCTGACGTAGGCGCCGGTCGGCGGTCGAGCTTGCCGGGATCCGGTGACCCGAACCTGCCGCGCGACCCGGGACATCCGTGCCGATCGCGCTGACGTAACCTCGGAGATTTTCGCGACACGCCGGTCGGCCCCCGAACCGGCGTTTCCCGAAAATCTCCGCTTTTATATGACGCCGGATGCCCCAGCGCGGGTCCCGGTGATGGCGCGAGCCCGGCGACGGCCCGAGCCTGTCGACGGTGCTCGCCTGTCGACGGTGCTCGCCTGTCGACGACGCGCGCCTAGCGAGAGTCGGGCTCAGCGCCCAGCTTCGGATGTCGCCGGTACGGCGACACCGACGCGTCGCCCGGGATCCAGAATCGCCACGGATACTCCGCTCCCCCGCCGACGCCGCCGACTCCGGTGCGGGGTCCGCTGCGGAAAGCGACCGGTTCGGGAGGCAGGGTCAGCGTGAACGGCGCCTCACCGAGGTCCGCACCGTCGTCTCCCAGCCCGATGCCGAGCGCCAGCGTGAGCCGGGCCGGGCCGCGCGCCAGGTCGCGGTCGCTGCGTGAGGTGGGGCGGCGCATCCGTGCCTCGGCGACACCGTCGACGATCTCGCCGGCGCGCAGCAGCACGGCGGACGCTTCGCCGCCCGGCGAGCAGACGATGTTCGCACAGACGTGCATGCCGTAGCTGAAGTACGCGTAGAGGTGGCCGCTCGGGCCGAACATCGACGCGTTCCGCCGGGTCTGGCCACGGAAGGCGTGCGAGCCGGGGTCGAGCCCTTGCCCGAGGTAGGCCTCCACCTCGGTGATGCGCAGCCGCACCCCGGCGCGGTCGAGCAGCGCGCCCAACAACTGTGGCGCGACCTCAACGGCCGGTCGCGCCAGAATGCCGTCGGCGAGTGTCACATGCCGAGCGCAGCCGCCAGCGCGCGCACCCGGGTGACGAGCGCCGCGCGCTGCTCCGCCACGCGCACCGGGGCGGTCCCGCCCTGGCCGTCGCGGCGGGACACCGAACCGGTGATGGTGAGTACCTCGCGCACGTCCGGCGTGAGGTGCGGCGACAGCGCGAGCAGCGCGGCGTCGTCCACCTCGTGCAGGTCGAGCCCGTTCCGCTCCGCGAACTTCACCAGCGAACCGGTGATTTCGTGCGCGTCCCGGAACGTGACCTGCTGCTTGACGAGCCACTCGGCGACGTCGGTGGCCAG
Source organism: Cryobacterium sp. TMT1-62 (assembly GCF_004403145.1). Lineage (NCBI taxonomy): Bacteria > Bacillati > Actinomycetota > Actinomycetes > Micrococcales > Microbacteriaceae > Cryobacterium > Cryobacterium sp. TMT1-62. Next base: position 4,113 of record NZ_SOGZ01000015.1, read on the forward strand.
GGAGAATCCCTGGGGGGCGAGCTCGGCCATCCGTTCAGTGTGGAAGGTCAGGGTCGCGATCATTCCGCTGAAGGCCGGCAGGAGCACCTCGAGCGTCTCGATCGAGTCGAAGACTGGCTCCTTGTCTTCCTGCAGGTCGCGGTTGTAGGCGAGCGGCAACCCCTTGAGAGTGGTCAGCAGACCGGTCAGGTTGCCGATCAGGCGCCCCGCCTTGCCGCGGGCCAGCTCGGCGATGTCCGGGTTCTTCTTCTGCGGCATGATCGACGACCCGGTGGAGTAGGAGTCGTCGAGGGTGACGAAACCGAACTCGCGGGTGTTCCAGAGGATGATCTCCTCGGCCAGACGGGACAGATCGATACCGATCTGGGCGGTGATGTACGCGAACTCGGCGACCAGGTCGCGGCTCGCGGTGCCGTCGATCGAGTTCTCGACCACGGCGCTGAAGCCGAGGTCGGCCGCCACCAGGTTGGCGTCGAGGCCGAGCGTGTTGCCGGCCAGGGCACCAGACCCATAGGGCGAGTAGTCGGCGCGTGTGTTCCAGTCGGTGAACCGCTCGAGGTCGCGCACGAGCGGCCAGCAGTGCGCGAACAGGTGGTGGGCGAGCAGCACCGGCTGGGCGTGCTGCAGATGCGTGCGGCCCGGCATGATGGCCTCGTCGTTCGCTTCGGCCTGCGACGCCAGGGCGTCGATCAGGTCGATGACGTGGGCGGAGATGCCCTTCGCCTTGTCGCGCAGCAGCATCCGCACCAGGGTGGCGACCTGGTCGTTGCGGCTGCGGCCAGCGCGCAGCTTGCCGCCCAGTTCGACGCCGACGATGTCGATCAGGCCGCGTTCCAGGGCCGAATGCACATCCTCGTCGGATTCCGCGGGAAGGAAGCTCTCGTCGACCACGGCCTGCATCAGGGTGTCGAGGCCGGCGATCATGGCGACGAGTTCCGGGGCGGTCAGGTAACCGGCCGCGGCCAGGGCCCGCGCGTGGGCCTGGGAACCACGGATGTCGTAGGGAGCCAGCGGCCAGTCGAACTGGGTCGACTTGCTCAGCTTCGCCAGTTCCGGCGACGGTCCCCCGGCGAAGCGGCCACCCCAGAGGGCGCCCGCCTTGCCCGCGCGGTTCTCGTGCGTGTCCGTGTCGCCAGCCACGTCAGCCCTACTTGCCGGCGAGGTCGCGGCGGGCCGAGATCTTGCTCGGCAGCGACCACAGCTCGATGAAACCCTTGGCCATGGACTGGTCGAAAGTGTCCCCGGTGTCGTAGGTGGCGAGGTTGAAGTCGTAGAGGCTCTGCGTGGACTTGCGGCCGGTGACGACGGCGGTGCCGGCATGCATCTTCAGACGGATGTCGCCGGTCACGTGCTTCTGCGTCTCGTCGATGAACACGTCGAGTGCGCGCTTCAGGCCGGAGAACCAGAGGCCGTCGTAGACGAGTTCGGCCCACTTGGACTCGACCGTGCGCTTGTAGCGGGCCAGGTCACGTTCCACGGTCATGTTCTCGAGCTCTTCGTGCGCGGCGATCAGGGCGATGCCGGCGGGGGCCTCGTAGACCTCGCGGCTCTTGATGCCGACGAGGCGGTCCTCGACGATGTCGATCCGTCCGACGCCCTGGTTGCCGGCGAGCAGGTTCATCATTTCGATGGCCTGCAGCGGGGTGACGGCGACGCCGTCAATCGCGACGGGAACACCCTGGTCGAAGCTGATGACGACCTCGGTGGGCTCGCGAGTCACGGCCGGGTCCTGCGTGTACGTGTAGAGGTCTTCGATCGGGGCATTCCACGGGTCTTCGAGGAAGCCGGTTTCGACCGCACGACCGTAGACGTTCTGGTCGATCGAGTAGGGGCTCTTCTTCGACTGTGCGATGGGCAGGTCGTGCAGCGCCGCGTATTCGATGGCTTTGTCCCGGGTGAGGGCGAAATCGCGCACCGGGGCGAGCGAGGTGAGCTCGGGCGCGAGGGCGGCGACGGCGGCCTCGAAGCGCACCTGGTCGTTGCCCTTGCCGGTGCAGCCGTGCGCGACGCTGTTCGCTCCGAGCTCCTTGGCCGTGGAGGCGAGGTACTTGGCGATCAGCGGGCGGCTGAGCGCGGAGACGAGCGGGTAACGCTTCTGGTAGAGCGCGTTGGCCTTGAGGGCCGGCACGACGTAGTCGCTGGCGAACTCGTCCTTCGCGTCGACGACGATGGACTCGACGGCGCCGCAGTCCAGGGCGCGCTGGCGGATGACGTCCATATCCTCGCCGCTCTGTCCCACGTCGATGGCGAGGGCCACGACCTCTTTGCCGGTTGCATCCTTCAGCCAGCCGATGCCAACCGAGGTATCGAGTCCGCCCGAATATGCCAGCACAACGCGTTCAGCCATGGTTCTCCCTAAAAATTCGATCTGATCAAGTTTACGGTCATGCTGTGACGCCCGCCGGGGCGTTAGGCGCTGTTCTGGGTGAGCAGCCAGACGAGCAGCGCCTTCTGGGCGTGCAGGCGGTTTTCGGCCTCGTCCCAGATGATGCTCTGCGCGCCGTCGATGACGTCGGCGGTCACCTCGAAACCGCGGTCAGCCGGCAGACAGTGCAGGAAGTGCGCGTCGGGCTTCGCGAGCGCCATCAGGGCGGCGTCCACACGGTAGCGACCGAGGTCACCCAGGCGGGTGGCCTTCTCCTCTTCCTTGCCCATCGACACCCAGGTGTCGGTGACGACCACGTCGACGCCGGTGACGGCCGCGACCGGGTCGGTGAAGAGCTCCACGGAGCCGCCGGTGCGCAGGGCGATCGCCGCGGCATCCGCGACGACCTCGTCGGTGGGCGTGTACCCGACCGGGGAGGCGATGCGCACGTGCATGCCCGCGGTCGCGCCGGCAAGCAGGTAGGACTGGCCCATGTTGCAGGCTCCGTCGCCGAGGAACGCGAGGGTCTGACCGGCCAGGTCGCCGCGGTGCTCACGGATGGTGAGCAGGTCGGCGAGCAACTGGCAGGGGTGGAAGTCGTCGGACAGCGCATTGACGACGGGCACCGTGGTGCCGAGGGCCATCTCCTCGAGTCCGGCCTGGCCGTAGGTGCGCCAGACGATCGCGGCCACCTGGCGTTCGAGCACGCGGGCCGTGTCGGAGGCGGTTTCCTTGCCACCGAGCTGGCTGTTCGCGGTGCTGATGATCAGCGGGCTGCCGCCGAGGTCGGCGATCCCCACGGCGAAGGAGACCCGGGTGCGGGTCGATGACTTGTCGAAGATGACAGCCACGGTCTGCGGGCCGGCCAGAGGTTTGACCGCGAATCGGTCACGCTTGAGGTCCAGGGCAAGGTCGAGGATCTCGGCCTGTTCGGCCGGTGAGATGTCGTCGTCGCGCAGGAAATGGCGGGTCACGGTGTCACTTTCGCTTCTGGGGAATAGATCGTTCAACTCTAGAGGCTGGCCAGAGCGAGCCCGAATCGGCACTCGAAATCGGCCAGTTCGTCGTCGCCGACGATGAGGGGCGGGGCCAGACGGATGGTGGACTCGTTTGCGGCGTTCACGATCAAGCCGTTGCTCTGGGCCGCGGCCGCCAGGCGGGTAGCGACCGGTTCGGTCAGCCCGACACCGAGCAGGAGCCCGCGGCCGCGCACCTCGCCGATGAGGGGGGAACCGAACCCGGCGAGGATCCCCCGCAGCTGCTCGCCGCGCCGCGCGGCGTTGGCGACCAGGCCGTCGGCCTCGATGGCGCCGAGCACGGCGTTGGCGGCGGCCGTGACGAGCGGGTTGCCGGCATAGGTCGAGCCGTGCTGGCCGCGCTGGAACAGCTCCGACGCCGCCCCGAAGGTGACGAGGGCGCCGATGGGCAGGCCGCCGCCGATCCCCTTCGCCAGCGTGAGCGCATCCGGCTGGATACCGTCGTGCTGGTAGGCGAACCACTCGCCGGTGCGGCCGGCGCCGGTCTGCACCTCGTCGAGGATGAGCAGCACGCCGTTTCGGGTGCACAGCTCGCGGGCGTGGCGCAGGAACCCTGCGGGCAGGTCGACCACCCCGGCCTCGCCCTGCACGGGCTCGAGGAAGAGGGCGGCGACGGTCTCGTCGATCGCGGCGTCCAGCCCCTCGAGCGTGGCGTGGATGTGCTCGACCCCCTCGGGGACCGGCAGGAACGGCTCGCGCATGGCCGGCTTGCCGGAGAGGGCGAGCGCCCCCATCGTGCGGCCGTGGAACGAGTCGTGCAGGGAGAGGATGCGGGTTCGGCTGCCACCGTCGGTGTTCAGTCGGGCCAGCTTGAATGCGGCCTCGTTGGCCTCGGCGCCGGAATTGCAGAAGTAGACCCGGCCGGCCTGTCCCGCACTGGTGAGGCGCTTGAGCCGTTCGGCCAGTTCCAGCTGCGGTGGCGACGCGAAGTAGTTCGAGACGTGGGCAAGCCGGCCGACCTGGTCGGTGACCGCGGCGACGAGAGCCGGATGCGCGTGGCCGAGCGAGTTCACGGCGATTCCGGCGAGGAAGTCGAGGTACTTCGTGCCCTCGTCGTCCCAGACGTAGCACCCCTTCCCGCGCACGAGCATCGCCAGCGGCGGTGCGATCGTGTGCATCATGGCGGCGCTGAAACGCTCGCGCCAGTCGGGGGTGCCGGAATCGGCCATCTGTGCGGTGCTCGATTCTGGGTGCGTATTGCTCATGCCGGGACCACTTCGGTTCCAATCCCGCTGCCGGTGAAGACCTCGAGCAGGATCGAGTGTGGTACCCGGCCGTCGATGATGGCCGCCTTCGCGACGCCACCCTCGACCGCGTCGAGGCAGGCCGTCATCTTGGGGATCATTCCCGACTCGAGGCCCGGCAGTAGGGAGCGAAGCGAGTCCACGTCGATGACCGACACCAGCGAGTCGTGGTTGGGCCAGTCGCTGTACAGCCCCGCGACATCGGTCAGGATGACCAGTTTGACGGCGCCGAGCGCGACCGCGAGGGCCGCGGCGGCGGCGTCGGCGTTGATGTTCAGGGACTGGCCCGGGACATCCGTGTCGGGTGCGATCGAGGAGACGACCGGTATACGGCCGGCGGCGAGCTGGGCGAGCACGGCCTCGGGGTCGACGCCGATCACGTCGCCGACGAGGCCGAGGTCGACCTCGCCGCCGTCGATGACGGTGCCGCGGCGACGGCCCTGGAACAGCCCGGCGTCCTCGCCGGACAGCCCGGCCGACAGCGGGCCGTGCTGGTTGATGCGGCTGACCAGCTCGCGGTTGATCTGGCCGGTGAGCACCATCCGCACGACGTCCATCGCCTCGGGCGTGGTCACCCGGTAGCCACCGCGGAACTCGCTCGCTATGCCGAGGCGGTCGAGCATCGCGGAGATCTGCGGGCCGCCGCCGTGCACGACGACGGGGCGGATGCCGGCATAACGCAGGTACACCATGTCTTCGGCGAACGCTCGCTGCAGTTCCTCGCTGACCATGGCGTTGCCACCGAACTTGACCACGATGATCTGGTCGTGGAACCGCTTGAGCCAGGGCAGCGACTCAATCAGCGTGGCGGCCTTGACGGCTGCCTCCGCCCGGCTGTTCGTCTCGTCGCCTGGGGTCGTCTCGTCGCCGGGGGTTTCGTGGACCGGGTTCAACTCGAGTACGCGCTGTTCTCTTCGACGTAGGCGTGGGTGAGGTCGTTGGTCCAGATGGTGGCCGTCTCGTCGCCCTCGTGCAGGTCGATCAGCACGGAGACCGAGCGGGGGGTCAGGTCGACGAGCTCACGCGGCTGGTCGGGTTCCCCCGCGGTGCAGACCTGCACGCCATTGATGGCGACGTCGATGCCGTAGGGGTCGAAGGCGGCATCCGTCGTACCGACCGCCGCGAGCACGCGGCCCCAATTCGGGTCGTTGCCGAAGATCGCGGTCTTGAACAGGTTGCTGCGGGAGACCGCGCGGGCGACCGTGACGGCGTCGGCCTCGGTGCCGGCGTGCCGCACCGTAATGGCGACGTCGTGGGCGGACCCCTCGGCGTCGGCCTGCAGCTGCAGGGTGAGGTCCTGGCAGATGGCGATCAGGGCATCCGTGAATTCGGCCAGGTCGGCGGTGACCCCGCTCGCCCCGGAGCCGAGGAGGGTGACAGTGTCGTTGGTGGACATGCAGCCGTCGGAGTCGAGGCGGTCGAACGTGACCCGGGTGGCCTGGCGGAGGGCCACGTCCAGCTGCTCGGAGTCGAGCACGGCGTCGGTGGTCAGCACCACGAGCATGGTGGCAAGGCCAGGCGCGAGCATTCCGGCGCCCTTGGCCATGCCGCCGATGGTCCAGCCGGTGTCGGAAACGAGCATGGTCTGCTTGGGTGTGGTGTCGGTGGTCATGATCGCCTGCGCCGCGGCCAGGCCGGCGGCGTCGGAGGTGGCCTTCTCACCCTGCAGCGCGAGGGTCGCGTCCCACACGCCGGCGGTGATCTTGCCGAGGTCGAGCTGTTCGCCGATCAGGCCGGTGGAACAGACCAGCACCTCGCCGGCGGAGATCTCCAAGCGGTCGGCGATGGCCTCGGCGGTGGCGTGCGTGGTCTGGAAGCCGATGCTGCCGGTGTAGCAGTTCGCGCCGCCCGAGTTGAGCACGATGGCCTTGACTCGGCCGCCCTTCATGACCTGCTCGCTCCAAAGCACCGGGTTCGCCTTGCACCGGTTACTGGTGAAAACGCTGGCCGCGCTGGTGAGCGGGCCGAGGTTCTGCACGACGGCGAGGTCGAGCCCGCCGGACTGTTTCAGGCCGGCGGTAACTCCGGCGGCGGCGAACCCGGCGGGGGCGGTGACACTCATGGGGCAACTCCATTCGTGCTCAGGCCCGTGGTCTCGGGCAGTCCCAACGCCAGGTTGGCGGACTGGATGGCGGCACCGGCGGTGCCCTTGGTGAGATTGTCGACGGCGGTGATCGTCACGACGCGGCCCACGGCCTCGTCGACGGCGAGGCCGATCAGCGCGGTGTTGGCGCCGAGCACATCGCCCGTGCGCGGGAATCGGCCCTCCGGCAGCACATGCACGAACGGTTCGTCGGCGTAGGTCGCCTCCCAGGCGGCGCGCACCGCGGCGCCGGATGTGCCGGGCACGAGACGGGCCGTCGCGGTGCAGAGGATTCCCCGCGACATCGGCACGATCACCGGGGTGAATGAGATGGTCGGGTTCGAGGCCCCTGCCCAGCGCAGGCTCTGCTGGATTTCGGGGATGTGGCGGTGCACGCCGCCGACCGCGTAGGGGTTCGCGGAGCCGAGGATCTCGCTTGCGAGGTTCGGCAGCGTCAGACTCTTGCCGGCGCCGGAGGGTCCGACCGCGAGCACCGCGGCCAAGTCTTCGGGCTCGATCACCCCGGCACGGATGCCCGGCGCCAGCGCCAACGCCACCGTGCTCGCGTTGCAGCCGGGGGCGGCGACGCGGCGGGAGCCGGCCAACCGGGAGCGCTGCGTGCCGCCGACCACCGGGAGCTCGGGCACGCCGTAGGTCCAGGCGCCGAAGTAGTCGCCCCCGTAGAACGCCGCCCAGTCGCTCTCACTTTCGAGCCGATGGTCGGCACCGCAGTCCACGACGAGCGTGTCGGCGGAAAGGTGCGCGGTGAGGGCACCGGATGCTCCGTGGGGCAGGGCGAGGAACACCACATCGTGCCCGGCGAGGGTTTCGGGCGTCGTGTCGACCAGGGTGAGGTGCGCGAGCGAGCGCAGGTGCGGCTGCGCGTCGATCAGACGCTGCCCGGCAGTGCTGTGCGCCGTGACCGTGCGCACCTCGAAGTCGGGGTGCCCGGCCAACAGACGCAACAATTCACCGCCCGCGTAGCCACTCGCACCTGCCACCGCCACCGAAAAAGACATGTTCCCAACCTAGCGCGCCGCCCCGCGCGCCGAGAATCGCCGTTCGCGCCGATAATCGCCGCCCGGGCGGTGACTCTCGGCGCGCGGAGCGGGCGCCAGCCCGCGCCACTCGCGCTACTCGCGCTACTCGCGGAGAGTGGCCCCGAAGCGGGCGGCGGCCACCGCGACGCCGGCGAGTTTGGCGTCGCTGGCCTCCGCGGCGGTGAGGGTGCGCTCCGGCGCCCGGAACCGCAGCGCGAACGTCAGTGACTTGCGTCCGGACGGCACGCCCGTGCCGCGGTAATCGTCGACGAGTTCGGCGTGGTCGAGCAGCGGCCCGCAGCCCTCGAGCAGCGTGCGGAGCACGTCGCCGGCCGGCACGCCGGCGTCGACCACGAGGGACAGGTCCTGTGTGGCGGCCGGCATCGTGGCGATCGGTGTGGCGCGCAGCTCGGCGCCGGCCTCCGCGAACACGGCGGTCAGGTCGATCTCGGCAACCGCGACGACCGCGGGCAGGTCCGCGTCGCGGGCGATGCTGGGCAGCAGTTCGCCGGCGTAGCCGACCGAGGTCGTGCCGGCATCCGTCGTCACGAACAGCTCGGCGGTGCGGCCGGGATGCATGGCCTGGTGCGAACCCTGGCGAACCGTGATCGGAACGCCGGCGGCCAGCGCGACCTGCTGCACCGCGGCGAGGGCGTGCTGCCAGCTTGCGGCCACGGCGGGCTGCCCCGGCTGGTGCCGCACGACGGAGCCGGTCAGCACGACCGCCACCGACAGAGGCTGCGGCGGGATGCCCGCGTTGAGCTCGGCCTCCAGCTGCGCGCTCGGGCGCACCGCGCCGGGCGGCACGACGGAGCCGCCGTAACGGATGCCCGCCACCGGCCGGAACACCAAGCCCAGTTCGAAGACGGCCAGGTCGGTGAGGCCGCGCGAGCGGTTGCGGTGTGCGATCTGCAGCAGCCCGGGCAGGATCGACGTGCGCAGGAACGGCGCCTCTCCGTCGAGCGGGTTGGCAACCCGGATCTGCGGAACAGCAGGGCCGATGGGCAGCCCGAACAGGTTGTTCGACTTCTCCGCCACGAACGGGTACGCGAGCACCTCGGTGTGGCCGGTGGCCGCCAGGGTCTGCGCCACCTGGCGGCGCAGGGTCTGCGCGTGGGTGAGGCTGCGCCCGGGCGGGGCGACGGGCAGCACCGAGGGGATGCGGTTGTAACCGACGATGCGGGCGACTTCCTCGGCCAGGGTCCACTTGTCCGTCAGGTCGGGGCGCCAGCTCGGGGCGGTGACGTTCAGCCCGATCTCGGTCTCCTCGATCGAGGCGCCGATCTCGGCCAGCGAGGTGCGCACCTCCTCGCGGGTGTAGTCGAGTCCGATCAGGCCGGAGATGAAGCCGGTCGGCAGGAAGATCGGCTCGGCGTCGGGCGTGGCGTCGTGCAGGGAGCCGAGGCCGTCGGCTTCTCCCCCGGAGAGCTCGACCAGCAACTGAACGACGCGGGCGGCGGCGACCGCGGCCACGGCCGGGTCCACCCCGCGCTCGAACCTGCGGGATGCCTCGCTGGGAAGCTTGTGCCGACGGGCCGTGCGCGCGATCGATACCGGGTCGAAGTTCGCGGCCTCGATCAGCACATTCGTGGTCGCGGAACCGATCTCGGTGCTCTGACCGCCCATTACGCCGGCCAGACCGATCGGTCCGGACTCGTCGGTGATCAGCAAGTCTTCGGCGTTGAGAATGCGGGTGACGTCGTCGAGGGTGACGAGCTTCTCGCCCGGTTCTGCGCGACGCACGGTGATACCGCCGGCCAGCTTGTCAAGGTCGTAGCCGTGGATCGGCTGGCCGAGCTCGATCATCACGTAGTTGGTGACGTCGACGATCAGCGAGATCGAACGGATGCCGGCCAGCTTCAGGCGGGCGATCAACCAGGCCGGAGACGGCCGGGTGGGGTCCACGCCGCGCACCGCGCGGGTGACGAACACGCTCGCGCCGACGCGACCGCGGATCGGGGCCTGATCGGCGATGGTGACCGGGAAGGCGACCGTGGACGCGTCCGCGGTGACGGAGAGCGCCGGGTCGCGGAAGGCAGCCCCGGTGGCGTGCGCGTACTCGCGGGCGACGCCACGGATCGAGAAGGCGTAGCCCCGGTCGGGCGTGACGTTGATCTCGACGGCGGTGTCGTCCAGGCCCAGCAGGCTGATCGCATCCGTGCCGATCTCGGGGTCGAGGCCGAGGCTGCCGAGCACCAGGATGCCGTCGTGCTCGTCGCCGAGGCCGAGTTCGCGGGCCGAGGCGATCATGCCGTCGGACACGTGGCCGTAGGTCTTGCGGGGCGCGATCGGGAACGGACCGGGCAGCACGGCGCCGGGCAGGGTCACGACAACCTTGTCGCCGACGACGAAGTTGTGGGCGCCGCAGACAATGCCGTGCACGGCCGGGCCGCCGTCGGCCGCGAGCTCGCCGTCAGCGGCGACGCGCACCTGGCACCAGTTGATGGTCTTGCCGTTGGTCTGCTCCTCGCCGACGAACTCGAGCACCTGGCCGACCACGATCGGCCCGGTCAGCTCGAAGCGGTGGATCTCCTCCTCTTCGAGGCCCACGCTCACCAGGGCGGCGTGCACGTCCTCGGGCGTGATGCCCGGGGCCAGGTCGACGAACTCAGCCAGCCAGCTCAGTGGTACACGCATCAGACGGTCATCCCGTACTGCTGGCTGAACCGGACGTCGCCTTCGACCATGTCGTGCATATCCTTCACATCATTTCGGAACATCAATGCCCGTTCGACGCCGACGCCGAACGCGAATCCGGAGTAGACCTCCGGGTCGATCCCGGCGGAACGCAACACATTGGCGTTGACCATGCCGCAGCCGCCCCACTCGATCCAGCGGGCGCCGTCCTTGAAGGTCGGGTGCCACAGGTCGAGTTCGGCGCTCGGCTCGGTGAACGGGAAGTAGTTGGGGCGCAGGCGCACCTTCGCCTCGGGGCCGAACATGGCCTGCACGAAATGGTCGAGAGTGCCGCGCAGGTGCGCCATGGTCAGGCCCTTGTCGACGGCGATGCCCTCGATCTGGTGGAACACGGGCGTGTGCGTGGCGTCAAGTTCGTCGGTGCGGAACACCCGGCCGGGCGCGACGACATAAACGGGAAGTTCGCGCGACAACAGGGCACGCAGCTGTACCGGCGAGGTGTGGGTGCGCAGTACCAGGTGTGCCTCGGGTGGGTCGATGAAGAACGTGTCCTGCATGGCACGGGCCGGGTGGTCCTCGTCGAAATTGAGGGCGTCGAAGTTGAACCACTCGCTCTCGAGCTCGGGGCCCTCGGCGACCTCCCAGCCCATGCCGACGAAGACATCCGCGACGCGCTCCTGCAACAGGGTGAGCGGATGCCGCGCGCCGGGCTTCCAGGTGGAGGCCGCCGCCGTCACGTCGACCGTTTCGGCCGCGAGCTGAGCGGTTGCCTCAGCCTCGGTGATCGCGGCCTCGCGGGCGGAGAACGCCTGGGCGACGGCACCTCGGGCCTGGCCGAGAAGCTTGCCGGCGGCGGCCTTCTGGTTGCCCGGCACGCTGCGCATCAGCGCGTTGAGTCGGGCCAGCGGGGAGGCCTCGCCGGTGTGCTCGGTGCGCACGGTTTTCAGGGCCGCGGAGTCGTTCGCGGCGTCAATGGCGGCGAGTGCGGCGTCGACGGCCGCGCTCACGACTGGTTCAGAGATCTCAGTGGGGTCAGACACAAGGCACAAGTTTAGTGCCGCTAAAGCCCCCGGGCGCCCATCTGGTTGCCGAGCGCAGCGGGGTAGACCACCTCGGGATCGAGGGGCTTCTCAGGCGGCGCCTTCGTGTCCGTGGTGACGCCGCCGGACTTGGAGCCGGTGCGGCGGGCGATGACGCGGGCCAGCCAGGAGAGCAGTAGGTTCATCGTCAGGTAGATCGCGAGCACGACGAGGAAGAAGGAGAAGGAGTACCGGCTGCCGAAAAAGTTCGTCAGGTTGTACAGCCCGCTGCGGAGGAGCTCCTCGTAGCCGACCACGAACGCCAGGGACGTGTCCTTGAGGAGCACGACGAGCTGCGCGATGATGATCGGCAGCATCTGCCGGAACGCCTGCGGGAACTCGATCCGGAACCGGGTTGCCACGGGCGTGAGCCCGATGGCCAGCCCAGCCTCGCGCTGGCCGCGAGGCAGGCTTTTGATGCCGGCCCGCAGCGCCTCGCCGATGATCGCGCCGTTATAGACGGAGAGGGCGGCGACACCGGCCCAGAAGGAGCCGGTGGAGAAGACGAGGAGGATGAAAAGCATCATCAGCAGTACGGGCATGCCGCGCACGAATTCGAGCACGACCGTGGTCGGGATCCGAATCCATTTAGTATCGGAGACGCGCCCGAAGGAGAACAGCACACCGAGCACCAGGGCGAACGCAGCGGCGACGCCGGCCATTCGGAGGGTGTTCAGTGCTCCGCGGCCGAGCGTGCGCCAGACCTCGCGGTCGGCGAAGACGTCCCACCGGGAGACGTCCCAGAGGCCCGGCTGAACGGCGCCGTTGGCGCTGGTCTTGGGCGCACCCAGCGCCAAGATCAGCCAGACCAGGCCGGCGGCGATGACGAGGCCGGCCACCACGGAGAACAGCCGGGAACGGAAGATGGCCTTGGGGCCCGGAGCGTCGTAAAGCACGGAAGTCATCGGAGAACCGCCACCTTCTTCTCGACCCGACCGGCGATCAGGCCGAGCGAGATGGTGACCAGGAGGTAGAAGACTGCCACGGCGAGCAAGATCGCGAGCACCTCATCGCCGCGATCGTTGGTGATCTTGCGGGCGGCGCCGAAGAGTTCGAAGACGAAGAAGGCGCCGGCGACCGAGGTGTTCTTCGTCAGGGCGATGAACACATTGATGAGCGGCGGGATGACCATGCGCACCGCCTGGGGCATGACGACGAACGAGAGGGTCTGCGTGAAGGTCAGACCCACGCTGCGGGCGGCCTCGGCCTGACCCACGTGCACACCGTTGACGCCCGAGCGCAGGGCTTCGGCGACGAACGGCGAGGTGTAGACGGTGAGTCCGATCGTGGCGAGCACGAAGTAGCCTGGGCTGAACTGGAGGTAGGGCAGGATGTAGGCGCAGAAGAACAGCACCAGCGTGAGCGGGGTGTTGCGCACGATCTCGGTGTAGACGGTGGCGAATCCGCGCAGGGATGCGACGGGCGAGATGCGCATGGCAGCGATGATGATGCCGAACACGAGCGCTCCCGTGCCGGCCAGAAGCAGAAGGCCCAATGTATTTCTGAAGCCCTCCAGAAACAGGGGCAGGTTTTCGATGACTGCGTCCACAACTCACCTCCTCTTCTGTAGTGACTATCTGGATGTCGTGCGGGTGGGTCGTGCGGGTTCCAGGAAAAAGGTGCTGGTCGAGGCGGCCGCCTGTGCGGCGCGGCCGCCCCGATCAGCAGGTGCTGCTTTCGGCGACTAGTACCGGTCGACTGCCGGCGGGGTCGGGGTCTCGAGCACGGTACCGGCGGTCGCTTCCCAGGCTTCGGCCCACGTGCCATCCTCGTACGCCTCATCGAGCACATCGTTGATGAAGGTGCGGAACTCGGTGTCGTCCTTCTTCAGGCCGATGCCGTAGGGCTCCTTGGTGAAGGGGTTGTCGACAACCTCGAACTCACCGGCGTTCTGGTCGGCGAGGCCGGCCAGGATAACGTTGTCCGTGGTCACGGCGACAACCTCGCCGCTGCGGAGCGGGCCCAAGCAGTTGGAGTAGGTGTCGGTCGCGATCACGTTGTCGGAGTACGCGGCGATGTTCTTCTCCGACGTCGAGCCGCTCACGGTGCAGACGGGCTTGCCGGCGAGGTCCTCCGGGCCGGTGATCTTGTCGGGGTTGCCGGCGAGCACAAGCAGGTCCTGGCCGGCCTGGTAGTACGGTCCGGCGAAGTCGACGACCTCCTTGCGGGTGTCGTTGATCGTGTAGGTCGCGACGACAAGGTCAACCTGGCCGTTCTGGAGGAAGGGCTCGCGGTTGGCCGAGACGGTCTCGGTCCACTTGATCTTGTCGGCGGAGATGCCGAGTTTCGCGGCGATGAGCTTGCCGATCTCGACGTCGAAGCCGACCGGGTTGTTGTCCGGGCCCTTGAGGCCGAACAGCGGCTGGTCGAACTTGGTGCCGATGGTGATCGCCCCGGCCTCGTTCAACGCGGCCATGGAGGTGCCGGCTTCGAACTCAACCGTTTCCTCGACCGGTGCGGCCTCGGGCGTCTGGGCGGAATCGGTACATCCGCTCAACGTGAGAACGCTCGCGAGGGCAATGGCCGAAATCATTAGACCTTTAGTGAGTCTCATGGGTATCTCCTGATTGCTGTGTCGTCCTGCACACCGGTTAGTGGGCAAGTATTTTGGAGAGGAAGTCCTTCGCTCTCGAGCTCTGGGGGTTGGTGAAGAACTGCTCGGGCGTGGTCTCCTCGACGATCTCGCCCTCGGCCATGAAGATGACCCGGTCGGCGGCGCGGCGGGCGAAGCCCATCTCATGCGTGACGACGATCATGGTCATGCCGTCGTTAGCCAGGTTGATCATGACCTCGAGCACCTCGTTGATCATCTCGGGGTCGAGCGCACTGGTCGGCTCGTCGAGCAGGATGACCTTCGGGTCCATGGCGAGAGCCCGTGCGATCGCGACCCGCTGCTGCTGTCCACCGGAGAGCTGGGCGGGCATCTTCTTGGCCTGGTTGGCCACGCCGACACGCTCGAGGAGGACCATGGCCTTTTTCTCGGCCTCGGCCTTCGACAGGCCGCGCACCTTGATCGGCCCGAGGGTGACGTTCTCGAGGACGGTCTTGTGGGCAAAGAGGTTGAACGCCTGGAACACCATTCCGACGTCCGCGCGCAGCTTGGCCAGCGCCTTGCCCTCGGCCGGCAGCTTGACGCCGTCGATCGTGATGACGCCCGCGTCGATGGTCTCGAGCCGGTTGATGGCCCGGCAGAGGGTGGACTTGCCGGAGCCACTCGGCCCGATCACCACCACGACCTCGCCGCGGTTGACCACGGCGTTGATCTTCTTCAGCACGTGAAGGTCACCGTAGTGCTTGTCCACGTCACTGATCACGACGAGAGGCTCACCGCGCAACACCGTGATGTTGGACGTCGCCGGCGCAGATTCTGTAGGCTCCATGTCCCAAACCTAGGCTAGAACAGGGTTTCTCAGAACCACCAAGCCGGTGGTTACCGAGCTGTGATAATCAGCTGCGCTGAGCAAATGCGCTTTCATACAGGCAAACACTGGCGGCCGTCGCCAAGTTCATCGATTCGGCGTGACCGTAGATGGGAACAGAAATGGACCGGTCGACCACGGCGAGATCTTCGTCGGTCAGTCCGCGGGCTTCGTTGCCGAACAGCCACGCCGTCGGAGCGACCAGAAGCCCCTCGGTGCGGGCAGCGAGCAAATCGGTGCCCTTGACGTCGGCGGCGAAGATCTGCAGGCCGGCGGACCGGGCCCGTTCGCGCACGTCGGAGAGCGTCGCGCTGACGGCGACGGGGAGGTGGAAGATCGAGCCGGTCGAGGAGCGCACGACCTTCGGGTTGTACAGGTCCACGCTGCGGCCGGTGAGGATCACGGCGTCGGCGCCGGCGGCATCCGCGGCACGGATGATGGTGCCGGCGTTTCCGGGGTCGCGCACCTCTTCGAGGATGGCGATGAGCTTGGGCTCGTTGGCGAAGATGTCCTTGACCGAGGTGGGAAACTGACGGCACACCGCGATGAAACCCTGCGGCGTGACCGTGTCGGCCATCGTTTCGAGCACCTGCTCGGTGACGAATTCGAGCTCGGCGCCCACCTCTTGGGCGACCTGGGCGATCTCGGGGTGCCGCTCGAGGGCGGTGGGGGTCACGAAGAGCTCCACAACAAGGTCGGGCCGGAAGTTGAGGGCCTCGGAGACCGACTGGGGGCCTTCCAGGAGGAACAGCCCCGCCTCGGAGCGAGCGGCTCGATTCGCCAGTTTCGCGACAGCCCGCACGCGCGGAGAACGGGGATTATCTAACATGCCTCCAGCTTACTTGCCGGGGCGGGGCGGCTGTGTTCCCGCTCGGGGCACACGCGGCGACCCGGCGAACCGGCCCCGGGCACGCAAAACGGGAGCGGGCGCGGGGCCCGCTCCCGTGGAGAGTGCGTGATAGTGCTGGTGCCGGCTGACAGCTACGCGGCGACCCGGGGTGCCGACGTGTCGGCGGGCAGTGCTGCCTTGGCGCTCTCGACGATGGCCGCGAACGTGGCGGGCTCGTTGACGGCCAGCTCGGCCAGGATGCGACGGTCGACCTGAATGCCGGCCAGGGCGAGACCCTGGATCAGACGGTTGTAGGTCAGGCCGTTCGCGCGGGACGCAGCGTTGATCCGCTGGATCCACAGGCGACGGAAGTCACCCTTGCGTGCACGACGGTCACGGTAGCTATAGGTAAAGGAGTGAGTGAGCTGCTCCTTGGCTTTGGTGACCAGACGCGAGCGCTGACCGCGGTAACCCTTGGCGCGCTCGAGAATAACGCGACGGCTCTTATGGGCGTTTACGGCCCTCTTGACTCTTGCCATTTTCTTAGTTCCTTACGGGGTACGGGTCTAGCGACCGAGAAGCTTCTTGATGACCTTGGTGTCGGCCTTGGCCAGCACCTGGTCGTGGTTCAGGCGGGACTTGCGCTGGGTGCTCTTGACCTCGAGGTTGTGGCGCAGGCCGGCCTGCTGCTTCATGATCTTGCCGGAACCGGTGAC
The DNA here is from genome assembly GCF_004403145.1 of Cryobacterium sp. TMT1-62. Lineage (NCBI taxonomy): Bacteria > Bacillati > Actinomycetota > Actinomycetes > Micrococcales > Microbacteriaceae > Cryobacterium > Cryobacterium sp. TMT1-62. Next base: position 20,562 of record NZ_SOGZ01000015.1, read on the forward strand.
CTTGAAGCGTTTCTTCGTCCCGGAGTGGGTCTTCATCTTAGGCATCTTTTTCCTCCAGTTTCGCTGCCTTATCAGCAACTTTGTCAGCCTTGTCGGCAACCTTTTCTGCCCGATCGGCAGCCTTGTGTGCGTTGATCTCGGCCTTGGCTTCCGCTTTGTTCTTCAGCGGGCCAACGACCATGACCATGTTTCGACCGTCAATGGTCGGGCTCGATTCCACGGAACCGAACTCGGCGACATCCTCGGCAAATTTTTGGAGCAGACGTACGCCCTGGTCGGGACGGGACTGTTCGCGGCCACGGAACAGAATCATGGCCTTGACCTTGTCACCGGCCTTCAGGAAGCCCTCGGCGCGCTTGCGCTTGGTCTCGTAGTCGTGCTTATCAATCTTGAGACGGAAACGAACCTCTTTCAGGATCGTGTTCGCCTGGTTGCGCCGGGCCTCCTTGGCCTTCTGCGCAGCCTCGTACTTGAACTTGCCGTAGTCCATGATCTTGGCAACGGGCGGCTTCGAGGTCGGTGCAACCTCGACGAGGTCAAGATCGGCCTCCTGTGCAAGGCGCAGCGCAACATCGATGGCCACGACCCCAACCTGCTCGCCGTTAGGACCAACGAGACGGACTTCGGGGACGCGGATACGGTCATTTGTACGGGGATCGCTGATGCGTCTCTCCTCTTCTCATGCATCGTGGCTACAGCCAGGAGACGGATGTCGCCCGGAGACGAAGAGAGGAAAAACGCGTCTGGATTGTCGGAGAAAACTACCCGAATACCACAGACGACACCCTGTCTACCCACGCGGAGCGGATTCCTGTTGGAGTCCAGCGCCGCGAAGGCGGAGTGCAACTACCCGGTAACCTATATGAAGCGGTATGCGCGGGTGGGAGATTATCCACTTTCGTACCGAGACTTGCATCTCGGAGCCCGGTCGAGTCTAACAGAGGAATGCAGTGACCAACAGCAACGAGCAGGATGCAGCCCAGGCAACACGCGATATCGCCGACGTGCCGGCCGTGGAGATCATCACGACGGCATCCGTTCACCTGATGAGCGCCGCCGCGGTCAAGGTGGGCCTGGCCGACGACCCGGAGAACCAGACCGACCTCGACGAGGCGCGCAAGCTGATCACGGCCCTCGCCGGCCTGATCACCGCCGCGGCCCCCGACATCGCCGACATGCACGCGCGCAGCCTGCGCGACGGTCTGCGATCGCTGCAGCTGGCCTTCCGGGAGGCCTCGGCCATCCCCGACGCGATCGGCCAGGGTCCGGGCGAAAAGTTCACCGGGCCGGTCAACTAGGGACGAACAGCCGGCTCGGATGGGTCGCGGTGCGGCTCCCTGAAGTGACCTAGCACCGTGGAAAACCAGTCGACTCCGGCGGGGGTTTCTGTGGTCGAATTGGTTCGGGCCAGAGCCGCTACGGGGCCACGAGCTCAGGTCTGGCAGCGCGGGCACCAGTAGGTGACCCGCAATTCGAGCTCGGTGCGGCCGAGCCGGCCCTGCTCGACCGCGGTACCGCAGCGCCTGCAGGGCTGGCCGGCGCGGCCGTAGACCCAGCTCTGCATGCCGCGCCGGGCATTGCCGGTCGTGATCCGCTCCGTGCGGTCACGGTTCGCCAGGATCAGGCGGCGGGCGAGGGCGACGAGGCCCAGGACATCCGTCACCTCGGCCACCGGCCGGGACGGCAGCAGGCCGCGAAGAAAACCCAGCTCGTTCACGTAAACGTTGCCGAGCCCGGCGAGGTTGCCCTGGTCGGCGAGCGCCACCGCGATGGGTTGCGCGGGACGTGATTCGAGGCGACGCACGGCTTCGGCCGCATCCCAGTCGGGGCCGAGGAGGTCAGGTCCGAGGTAGTCGAGGAGCGCGGCCTCCTGATTGAGCGGCACCACCTCGAGCAGCCCGAGTTCGAAGCCCACAGCCACCCACTCCACCGTCTCGAGAACGATGCGCGCCTGGAACGCGGGGCGGCGCCAGGCGCTCCCATGACGGTAGAGGTGCCACGACCCCTCCATTTTCAGGTGAGAGTGGATGCTGGCCTCCCCTACGCGCATCAGCAGGTGCTTCCCGCGACTGAGAACCTCGTGCACGGTCTGCCCGGTCAGGTCGACGGTGGCGAACGCCGGCACCCGCACGTCGCAGCGGGTGAGCCGGGCTCCGTGCAGGGCCTGGTCGAGGTTCCACGCGGTGCGGTAGACGGTGTCACCCTCAGGCATGCAGCTTCACTCCCCGCGGGGTTACGCCAAATCCGGCCGCGAGCAGGGCGGTGCCCACCGCTGTTCCGATCACGAACACGCCGTTGACGGTCTCCACGCCGAGCTTCGGAACCCGCCTAGCGGTGACCGTGCCGGCAAGGGTCGCCGCGGCGAGGGTCAGGACCGCAGTCGGTCCGCCATTTTCGACGGCGGGTTCACGGTTCCCATCGGCACGGTTCCCGTCGGCACCATTCCCGGCCGCTTTGTTCCCGGCCGCTCCGTTTCCGGCCGCCCCGTCGAACGCGAGCACGGTCTTGCCGCCGCGTTCGACGTAGAGCACCAGAGCCCCGTCGACGAGCACGACCAGCGCGCCGGCCTTCCGTCCGGGGCGGTGCCCGGTGCCCTCGGGCAGCGGAGGCCAGGGCAGCACCGAGCCGTAGGGGTTCGCCGGGTCGGTTGCGGCGAGGGTGATCGCCACCGGTTCCGGATGCTGTGCCTCGGCGACGTAGGAGCGCAGCCGGTCGATCGTGCCGACCGTGGCGAACTGGGCGGCCCCGAGACCCTCGATGAAGTAGCCGCGCCGGCACCGCCCCATCTCCTCGAAGCCGCTGAGGGTGCGGTAGACGAGGGCGAAGCCGCCCGTCACGCCCTCCCCCATCACCGAACCCCGGGTGACGACGCCGTAGCGTTCGAGCAGGGTCTCGCCAAGGGCGTGCGCCCGACGGGTGGGCGAGTCATCGGCGACCGGAACGATCGACCAGCGCCCGGATACGGTCGGTGGCCCGGTGCGGGACGGGAGGGTGCCACGCGCGGGGATGCGGCCGCCGTGCAGCCGGGCTCGCGGGGCGGCCCGGCGGGTGCTGTGCGCCGCGCGCCCGCCGGAGAGCAGGGCGCGTACGGGGGCGAAGGTGTCGTTGCCCACCAGTCCCGCCCAGACCAGGTCCCAGAGGGCGGCGGCGAGGCCGGCGTCGTCCTGGCTGCCGACGGCATCCGCGAGTTGACGGAAGAAGAAGGCCCCGCCGCCGGCCAGGGTGGTCAGAATCTCCTGCTGGAGCGCAGTGGTCTCCAGCGGGGTGGGCAGCGGCAGGGTGAGCGGCGCCGTGTCGCGCAGGTGCATGCTGATCCAGCCGTCGTTGCCGGCCAGCGTGCCGGCGCCGGCCCAGAGCACCTCGCCCGTGTTGGTGAGCTCGTCGAGCATGCCCGGCCGGTAGTCTGCGACGCGGGAGGGCAGCACAAGCGTCTCCCAGGCGGATGCCGGGATGCGCGCCCCCTCCAACTGTTCGATCACGGATGCGACCCCGTCGATCCCGCGCAGGCGCCCGCCCACATGCTGCCAGGCCGGCAGGAACCGGCCCATTGTGACCTGGTCGACCGGCTCGACCTCGTGCCGGAGCGCGGCCAGGGAGCGGCGGCGGAGGCGCCTCAGCACCTCGGCGTCGCACCACTCGCTGCCGGTGCCGTGCGGCCGGAACTCGCCCTCGAGGAGGCGGCGGGCCCCGGCCAGCCGCCGGAGGGCGACGAGCGCCACGGCCGGACCGAGCCCGAAGCGCGCGGCCACGTCGGTGAGAGTGAACGGGCCGTGGGTGCGGGCGTACCGGCTGACCAGGTCGCCGAGCGGGTCCGGCACCGGCTCGGTGAACACGGCCGGGACCCCCTGCGGCAGGGGGACGCCGAGGGCGTCGCGAAGCCGGGCGGCGTCTTCGATGGCCGCCCACCACTGCTGCCCGGCGAAACCGACCGGGATGATGCGCCGGGCGTCGAAAAGCACCTGCAGGCCCTCGGCGGCGCCCGGTGACACGGCGGGGTCGAGGCGGGCGGCCACCTCCGCCGTGGTGAGCGGTCCGAGGCCGCGGAGCAGGTCGGCGATGCCCTCGACTCCGCGCGCCTTCCGGTCGGCCGGCAGCCGCTGCAGTTCCAGGTCGGTCTGCTCGATCACGGCCGGGTCGAGCAGCTCGCGCAGCTCCACCCGACCGAGCAACTCGGCCAGCAGGCTGGAATCGAGCGAGAGGGCGGTGGCGCGCCGCTCGGCGAGCGGGGAATCTCCCTCGTACATGAACGCGGCCACGTAGCCGAAGAGGAGGGTGCTCGCGAACGGGCTCGCGGCATCCGTCTGGGTCTCGACCAGGCGCAGGGTGCGACTGTCGATGCGGCGGGTGAGGGCCAAGAGGGCGGGCAGGTCGTAGACGTCCTGCAGGCACTCGCGCACGGTTTCGAGGATGATCGGGAAGGTCGGGAAGGTGCGGGCCACGTCGAGCAGCTGCGCGGCCTTCTGGCGCTGCTGCCAGAGCGGTGACCGCCGGCCCGGGTTGTAGCGCGGGAGCAGCAGTGCCCGCGCGGCGCACTCGCGGAACCGGGCGGCGAACAGGGCCGACCCGCCGACTTCGTCGGTGACCATCTGTTCGAGCTCGGTCGGGTCGAAGACGAAGAGGGAGCTTCCGGGTGGGTCGGACTCGGTGTCGGGGATGCGCACGACGATGCCGTCGTCACTGGCCACGCAGGCCCCGTCGAGACCGTAGCGCTCCCGCACCCGGGCGCCCACGGCGAGGGCCCAGGGCGCGTGCACCTGCAGGCCGAACGGGGAGTGCAGCACCACCCGCCAGTCGCCGAGCTCGTCTCGGAACCGCTCGACGAGGAGGGTGCGGTCGGTCGGGACCTGACCGGTCGCGGCGCGCTGCTCGGCGAGGAAGGTCAGGAGGTTGTCAACGGCCCGCTCGTCGAGGCCGCTGGCCCGGCAGCGTACCCGGGCCTCCGCGTCGGGGAGCGCCGAGACCTCGCGCAGGAACGCACCGATCGCCTCACCGAGCTCGGCCGGCCGGCCGAGGCCGTCGCCCTTCCAGAACGGCAGCCGCCCCGGTTCACCGAAGGCGGGCAGCACGAGCACCCGGTCGTGGGTGATCTCCTGGATACGCCAGCTCGTCGTGCCGAGGGCGAAAACGTCGCCGACCCGGGACTCGTAGACCATCTCCTCGTCGAGCTCCCCCACCCGGCGGCCGGTGGCCTGGTCGCCGCCGACCATGAAGACGCCGAATAGGCCGCGGTCGGGGATCGTGCCGCCGCTGGTCACCGCGAGCCGTTGCGCGCCCGGGCGCCCGGTGAGGATGCCCGTCTCCCGGTCCCAGACGATGCGGGGGCGCAGCTCGGCGAACTGGTCGGAGGGATACCGACCAGCAAGCAGGTCGAGGGTGGCCTCGTAGGCCGACCGCGGGAGGGCGTGGAAGGGGGCGCTGCGGCGCACGGTGTCGAACCACTCCTCCGCGTGGATGGGTTCGAGGGCGGTTGCCGCCACGGTCTGCTGGGCGAGGATGTCGAGTGGGTTGGACGGCACCTGCAGGGATTCGATCAGGCCGGCGGCCATGCGCTCGGCGGCGACGGCCGCGTGGATGAGATCGGCCCGGTGCTTGGGGAAGATCACGCCCCGGGAGACCTCGCCCACCTGGTGCCCGGCCCGGCCGATTCGCTGCAGCCCGCTGGCCACGGACGGCGGCGACTCCACCTGCACGACCAGGTCGACGGCGCCCATGTCGATGCCGAGTTCGAGGCTGGACGTCGCCACCACGCAGCGCAGCCGCCCGGCTTTCAGGTCGTCTTCGATCAGTGCGCGCTGCTCCTTGCTGACGGACCCGTGGTGGGCGCGGGCAAGCAGCGGCTCGGCCCCGGCGCTCTGGCCGCTGGCGCCCATGAGCGCGGCCGGCGGGCCGGGTGCCGCAGTGCCGACGGGCGCGAGGGCAGGCATCCGCTCGGTCATCACGGCCGGCATCGCGGCGGGCACGAGCTCGTCCTCGAGGCGTTGGGCATAGATCTCGTTGAAGCGCGCGGTCAGCCGTTCGGCCAGACGGCGGGAGTTGGCGAACACGATCGAGGAGGTGTGCGCCAGCACCTCGTCGACGATTGCCTCTTCCACATGCGGCCAGATGGACCCGGTCTGTGGGGCGGCGGCGGCCGTCGAACCCTCCCGCACCGGTGCCGGGCCGACCTGGCTCATGTCGTCGACGGGAACGACCACGCTGAGGTCGAATCGTTTGGTCGACACCGGTGCGACGATCTCCACCGGTGCGGACCCTCCGAGGAACCGGGCGACCTCGGCGGCCGGTCGCACGGTAGCCGACAGTCCGATGCGCTGGGCCGGGCGGGCGAGCAGGTCGTCGAGCCGTTCCAGTGAGACGGCCAGGTGCGCGCCGCGCTTGCTCGCCGCGACCGCGTGCACCTCGTCGATGATGACCGTGTCCACGGCGCGCAACGATTCCCGCGCCGCCGAGGTGAGCATGAGGAACAGCGATTCTGGCGTGGTGATCAGGATGTCCGGCGGCGTTTTGACCAAGCTTCGGCGTTCCGTGGCCGGAGTGTCCCCCGACCGCACGCCGACGGTCACCCGGGGCGGGGCGAACCCGAGACGCTCGGCAGCCTGGACGATGCCCACCAGCGGGGCCCGCAGATTGCGTTCCACGTCGACGCCGAGCGCCTTGAGCGGCGAGATGTAGAGCACGCGGGTTCCCGGCGCGGTGACCCGGTCAGGACGCGCCGAGGCTTCTGAGACATCTGCGGCCTCCGCAGTATCCGCGGCCAGGCGGTCGATGGCCCAGAGGAACGCGGCGAGAGTCTTACCTGACCCGGTGGGGGCCACCACCAGCGCGTGCGAGCCCCGAGAGATGGCGTCCCACGCCCCGAGCTGGGCCTCGGTGGGTGCGGCGAAGGCCTGCGCGAACCAGGCGCGGGTGGCCGGGGTGAATCGGTGCAGAACCTCGTTCATACGACTATCCTCGCCGATCCGCCTGAGCCGGGCCACTCGAACCAATTCGACGGAGATTCTGAGCTAAAACGGGCTTTCCCGGACATCCAGGACCGATTTTGCCACAATCTCCGTCGAATTCGTTCGTGGCGGGGGCGGGGGCGCGGGCGGAACGCGGAGCGCGGGGCCCGGAACCCGGAGCCCGGAACCGCCGACGATGGAAGAGGCCGCCTAGGCGGAGGGCAGCAGCTGCACGGTGAGGGAGTCCACCTGGGTGGCGATGACGTCGCTCGATGACCAGCGAGCCGCGAGCCGGGCGAGGGTCGCGTCGAGCTCGATGCGGGTCAGGCCGTCCACGAGCTCGAGACGCACAATTAGTTCCGGTCCGGCGAGGCGGGCGGCCGGGTCGCCGGGGGCCAGCTCAACCCCGAGCACACTCAGTTCGGTGGACACGGAGTCGGCAAAGGCATCCGCGACGTCGCGACTGGCATAGCTGGGGGTCCAGGGCAGGGACTGGGCGATGGCCCACAGGGCCGGGCGCCGCACCACGAACTCGGTGGGCGCGGTCGGATCGAGCACGACCAGATCGGTGTTCTCCTGAGCCGCGGCCAGCGCGACGCGCACGCCGTCGGCCGGGACCGGCCGGGCCTGCGTGTTCCACGCCGTCATCGCCGCGACCGAGGAGAACACGGGAAGCACCGTGCGGCCGTCGGGCCCGGCCACGGTGATGATCGACAGTTCCTGGGTCTTGTCGACGCGGAGGCCGGCCTCGGTGGTGCCCGATTGGCCGAGTTCGGTCACCAGGGGAACGAGCAGCCGTGAGCCACGGATGGCGTCGACCACCGTCTCTTCGCCGGCCTCCCGAGCCTGGAAGCGGCGCACGGCCGCCAGCAGCGGCTCGGGCGCGAGCCCGTCGTCGTCGCTGTGCATGTTGGGCTCAAACTGTCGTCCCTCCCACGGTTGCCCGGCGGAGTCGCCCCCTCCGGGTCCGCCGGGAAGGCCGGTGGAGCCGAGGTTACGCGCCCGCGACATCCAGCGCCTCGCTCAGGGTGAACGCCCCCGCGTAGAGGGCTTTTCCGACGATCGCGCCCTCGAGTCCGAGCGGTACAAGTTCGCGCAATGCGCGGAGGTCGTCGAGGCTGGAGATGCCGCCGGAGGCGACGACCGGTCGGTCAGTGCGCTCCATCATCTGGCGGAGCAGGTCGATGTTGGGGCCTTGCAGCGTGCCGTCCTTGGTCACATCGGTGACGACGTAGCGCGAGCAGCCAGCCTCCTCGAGACGGGCTAGCACCTCCCAGAGGTCCCCTCCCTCCCTGGTCCAGCCGCGGGCGGCGAGGGTGGTTCCGCGCACGTCGAGCCCGACGGCGACGGCGTCCCCGTGCCGGGCGATGACCTGCGCCGCCCACTCCGGGTTCTCCAGTGCCGCGGTGCCCAGGTTGATCCGGCTGACGCCCGCGTTCAGGGCCGCGTCCAGCGACGCGTCGTCGCGGATCCCGCCGGAGAGCTCGATCTTCACGCCCGTGACCTCGCGGATCACAGTGCGGATGACATCCGTGTTGTTGCCGCGACCGAAGGCCGCGTCGAGGTCGACGAGGTGGATCCACTCGGCGCCCTGGCGGGCCCAGTCAAGTGCCGCGTCGACGGGGTCGCCGTAGTTGGTCTCGGTGCCGGCTTCGCCCTGGGTCAAGCGAACGGCCTTGCCGTCGGCCACATCCACGGCGGGCAGCAGAACGAGACGGAGGGAAGGGGTATGCACAGTCATGGGTGTCCTCGGTTGGGAATGGTCGCGGCGACCGGGTCAGTCAGGGAAAAGTCAAGGTCAGTTCTTGACTGTGCCGAGCCAGTTATGGAGCAGACGGATGCCTGCCTCACCGGATTTCTCCGGGTGGAACTGGGTGGCGGTAAGCGGTCCGTTCTCGATGGCGGCCAGGAAAGGTTGTCCGTGCTCGGACCAGGTGAGAATCGGTTTCGGGAACGGCGGCATGACGTCGAGGGACCATTCCTGGGCGGCGTAGGAGTGCACGAAGTAGAAGCGCTCCTGCTCGAGGCCATGGAACAGCGTCGAGCCCTCCCCCGGCGTGACCGTGTCCCAGCCCATGTGCGGCAGCACCGGCGCCGTCAGCTGCGTCACGGTGCCGGGCCATTCGCCCAGCCCCTCCGTGTCCACGCCGCGTTCGACGCCGTGCTCGAACATGATCTGCATGCCCACGCAGATGCCCAGCACCGGGCGTCCGCCCGCGATCCGGCGGTCGATGATCTCGTCGCCGTGCACCGCCTTCAGAGCCTGCATGACGGCGCTGAACGCGCCCACGCCGGGCACGACGAGCCCGTCGGCCTCAAGCGCCTGACGGCGGTCGCCGGTCAGCGTCACCTCGGCCCCGGCGAGTTCGAGTGCCTTGACGGCGGAGTGCACGTTTCCGGTGCCGTAGTCGAAGACAACGACGCTGGTCACAGCGCACCCTTGGTCGAGGGGACGCCGGACACCAGCGGGTCGAGCGCCTTCGCCTGGCGGAACGCGCGGGCGAACGCCTTGAATTCGGCTTCGGCGATGTGGTGCGGGTCGCGGCCGCCCTGCACGGTGACGTGCACCGTGAGGCCGCCGTTGAAGGCGATAGCCTCAAACACGTGGCGCACCATGGAGCCGGTGAAGTGGCCGCCGATCAGGTGGAACTCGAAACCGGCCGGCTCGCCCTGGTGCACGAGGTAGGGGCGCCCGGAAATGTCGACGACGGCCTGTACGAGGGCCTCGTCGAGCGGCACGACGGCGTCACCGTAGCGGGAGATGCCGGATTTGTCCCCGAGAGCCTGCTTGATCGCCTGGCCGAGCAAGATGCCGACGTCCTCGACCGTGTGGTGCACATCGATCTCGATATCGCCGCGGGCGCGCACGGTGAGGTCGGTCAACGAGTGTTTCGCGAAGGCCGTGAGCAGGTGATCGAAGAACGGGACCGACGTCTGGATGTCCGACTCACCGGTGCCATCGAGATTGAGCGACAGGTCGATGCTCGACTCGCTGGTCTCGCGCTGCAGGTGGGCGAAACGGGGCGAGGTGGTCGCGAAAGAGAAGCTCATACGACTAGTTTATTGGCCCGCGCCGTTCACGGCCGCCCAAGCGCCTCGAGGGCGTCGAGGAACGCCGTGGTCTCGGCCTCGGTGCCGGCGCTGACCCGCAGGTGGCCCGGGATGCCGACGTCGCGCACAAGGATGCCTTCCGCCAGCAGCGCCTCGAAGGTGGCCCGAGGGTCCTCAACGCCGCCGAACAGCACGAAGTTGCTCGCACTGCGCAGCGGAGTGTAGCCAAGCCGGGCCAGTTCGCTCACGATGCGGTCCCGCTGCCCGCGGATGTCGTCGACCATGGCAAGCATCGCGGGCGTGTGGACGAGCGCGGCGACCGCGGCAGCCTGGGTGAGCGCGGACAGGTGGTAGGGCAGACGAACCAGGCGGAGGGCATCCGTCACGGCGGGATCGGCGGCCAGATAGCCGACGCGCACACCGGCGAAGGCGAACGCCTTGCTCATGGTGCGGGACACCAGCAGGCGCTCCCGGCCGGGAAGCAGGCTCAGGGCGGTTGGCGCGTCATCCGTCCCGAACTCGGCGTACGCCTCGTCGACGACAACGATGCCGTCGCTCGCATCGTAGACGGCCGCGATCGTTTCCAGGGACAGGGGCGTGCCGGTGGGGTTGTTCGGCGAGCAGAGGAAGACGAGGTCAGGGGCAACCCGGTCGACCCACTCGAGCGCCGTGGCCGGGGAGAGTTCGAACTTTGCGTCACGACCGCCCGCGATCCAGCGGGTGCCGGTGCCGGAGGCCAGCAGAGGGTACATGGAGTAGGTCGGCGCGAAGCCGAGCACGGACCGACCCGGGCCGCCGAAGGCCTGCAGCACCTGCTGAAGAACCTCGTTGGAACCGTTGGCGGCCCAGATGTTCTTTCGGGTGAGGCCGTGACCGAGATAACGGGCGAGGGAATCCCGCAGCTCGGTGAACTCCCGATCGGGGTATCGGTTCACGGTCGTGACCGCCACGGCCAACGCCGCCACGATGTCCTGCGCCACCTCAGCCGGGATGCCGTGGGTGTTCTCGTTCACGTTGAGAGCCACCGGCACGTGCAACTGCGGCGCCCCATAGGGAGTGAGTCCGCGCAGATTATCGCGAAGGGGCAGATCGTTGAGACTGGTCACTCCCCCAATATTACCGGGGTGAGACCGGCGGGGGCTCGCCGCGGGTAGTTCACAGGTCGTTCGGAAGCGCCAGCCGCTGACCGGGCTGCACGCTGTCGGACGGCAGCTGATTGAGGCTCACAATCTCGGCGATCACCTCGCGCGGATCGGACGTGGGCGCGATTGTCTCGGCAAGTTGCCAGAGCGACTGCCCCGACTTGATGGTGACGTAGTCGAAGGCCGAGGCCACGTGAGCGACGGTCGAGTTCTCGGCGGCGGCGATGCCTCCGTTGAGGGCGACGGCCAGGGCCACGGCCACGAGCGGAAAGGCAGCCAGGGACGTGAAAACGACGCGACCGCGCCGGGTGAGTCGGAGCCGGGTGCGTCCGGTCGCGATGGGGGCGCCTCGTTCAAGTGCAGTGCTCATGTGATACCTCCTGTGAGAAGACGCATCCGACTCTCGGCCGGGAGAGCCGGATGCGAACTTATGTTCCGAATGTATATTCGATTATTCGAACAATCAAGCCTTATTCGGTAGTTTCTGAAATATTTATTCCGACCCACTCGAATACATGTTTGTTTAATGAGCTCAACGCGGATACAGTTTCGATTGTTGATTGACACTCAATCAGGCACCCCCGACATTCGCGTGAATCGGCGGCATTCGCTGCTTGCTGCCAGCGCATCAATCAAAACGAGGAGCGACGAACGTGGCACAGAACACCAGCGGTCCCCGCGACAAGGGCGGCACCAGACGGCGCAAGAGCCTCAGCGAGAAGCAGCTCGCCATCCTCGACGTCATCCAGCGCTCGGTCAGCCAACGCGGCTATCCGCCGAGCATGCGCGAGATCGGCGACGCCGTCGGCCTGTCGTCACTGTCGAGCGTCACCCACCAGCTCAACCAGCTGGAACTGAGCGGTTACCTCCGCCGAGACCCGAACCGTCCCCGAGCACTGGAGGTGCTCATCGAGATTCCGCAGTCGCCCGAAGACACGACGGCCGGAGCCTCGGAAAGTTTCCACACCGGAGTGCAGGTCGGCGACGCCGCCATGGTTCCGCTCGTCGGTCGCATCGCCGCCGGCATCCCGATCACCGCCGAACAGCAGATCGACGAGATTTTCCCGCTACCCCGCCAGCTGGTGGGCAAGGGCGATCTGTTCATGCTCAAGGTGTCGGGCGAATCGATGATCGACGCCGCCATAATGGACGGAGACTGGGTCGTCGTGCGGCAGCAGAAGACCGCCGAAAACGGTGAAATCGTTGCAGCCATGCTCGACAACGAGGCAACCGTCAAGGTCTTCCGCCAGCGCGACGGGCACACCTGGCTACTGCCCCGCAACACCAACTTCGAACCCATCGTCGGCGATCACGCCGAGATTCTGGGGAAGGTTGTGGCAGTGCTGCGGTCGGTTTAGGGCATCAGCACTCAAGCACATCAGCATTTCAGGCGGACTCTTGGTCTCGACGGTTTCGACCAGCGTCGTGGAGACGCGCGAGTGTTGAGTCACCATGGTTATTTCGGTCGGGTCTTGTGAGCCGGGTCTTGTGGGCCGGGCACGAACACTGTTCTTGGTGTCGTGCCCGGCTTTTGTGTGGGTGGAGGCGGGGTCAGGAGGAGACGGAGGAGGTCAGGCGGGCGCGGAGGATGCGGGTGGCGGCGAGCATGTTGTGCAGGGACTGGACGGTTTCGGTGTAGCCGCGGGTTTTGAGGCCGCAGTCGGGGTTCACCCAGAGCCGGGTGGCCGGGATGGCCGCCGCGGCGCGCTCGAGCAGGTCGGTGAGTTCAGACACGCTCGGCACACGCGGCGAGTGGATGTCCCACACTCCCGGGCCGATACCGTGGTCGAAGCCCTGGGACCGGATATCGCCCACCACCTCCATGCGAGAGCGTGCCGCCTCGATGCTGGTCACATCGGCGTCCAGGTTGCGGATCGCGTCGATGACCACCCCGAACTCCGAGTAGCAGAGGTGGGTGTGGATCTGGGTGGCCGCGGCCGCACCGGCCGTCGCCAGGCGGAAGGACCCCACCGACCAGTCGAGGTATTCCGCCTGGTCCTTCTGCTTCAACGGCAGCAGCTCCCGCAGCGCGGGCTCGTCGACCTGGACGATCTGAATGCCGGCCGACTCCAGGTCGGCGATCTCGTCCCGGAGGGCCAGGGCCACCTGCCTGGCCGTCTCGCCCAGCGGCTGGTCGTCGCGCACGAACGACCACGCGAGGATCGTGACCGGACCGGTGAGCATCCCCTTGACGGGCTTGGGCGTCAGCCCCTGCGTGAACGCCGACCACTCGACCGTGATGGGCCGCGGCCGGGACACGTCACCCCAGAGGATCGACGGGCGCACGCACCGGCTGCCATAGGACTGCACCCAGCCGTTCTCGGTGACCGCGAAGCCGTCCAGGTTCTCGGCGAAGTACTGCACCATGTCGTTGCGTTCCGGCTCCCCGTGCACGATCACGTCGAGGCCGATGTCTTCCTGCAGCGAGACGACCCGGCGGATTTCGGCGCGCATCAGGTCCCGGTAGTCCGCGGTGCTCAGCACCCCCCGTACCAGCTGCGCCCTGGCCCGACGGATGTCCCCGGTCTGCGGGAAGGATCCGATCGTGGTCGTCGGCAGGAACGGCAGCCCGAGGGCCATCTCCTGGGCTGCCACTCGGGCTGCGTAGGCGCCCCGGGTGAAGTCGCCCGGAGCGAGCGCGTCGGCGCGCACCCGAACGGCGCCATCGTGGACTCCGGGAGCCACCCCCCGCGCGTCGAGGGCCGCGGAGGCCGCAGAGAGGTCGATCTCGATGGCACGGCGACCCAGACTGAGGCCGCGGGCGAGTGTGGCAACCTGCGCGACCTTCTGATCCGCAAAGGCCAGCCAGGTCTTCAGGTCGTCGTCCAGCGCCGATTCGTCGTCGACGTCGTGGGGAACGTGCAGCAGCGAGGTTGAGGTGGAAACCGAGATCCGCGGCGAGAGGCGGACCAGGCCGGCCGCCGTGTCGAAGGCGGCGGCCAGGTCGCCGCGCCAGATATTGTGGCCGTCAATGACGCCGGCCACGAGAGTGGTCGTGTTTAGTCCGGGGGTCTCCGCCGGCACGCTTCCCCGCACGAGGTCAAGCCCGATGGCTTCCACCGGGGTGATGGCAAGAACGGGTAGGGCGTCGTCGAGGCTGCCGTACGGCGCGGCGACAAACAGGGCGGGACGCTCGGCGAGGGCGCCGAGGGTGTTGTAGGCGAAGCGGAGGCCGGCGAGGGCATCCGTTCTCGGGATGTCGATGCTCTCGCTGACCAGGGCAGGCTCGTCGAGCTGCACCCATTCGGCTCCAGCGGCGCGCAGCCGCTGCAGGAGGGCGGCGTAGACCGGCACAAGGTCGTCGAGGCGGTCAAGCGGACTGAATCCGGCCGGGGCCTCGTCGCTGGGCTTGCTCAGCAGCAGGAAGGTGACCGGGCCGACGATGACGGGCCGGGTCAGGAATCCGGCCGCCTTCGCCTCCTCGAACTCGCGCACCAGGCGGGTGCCGGCGAGGGTGAACTCGGTCTCGGGGCCGATCTCCGGCACCAGGTAGTGGTAGTTGGTGTCGAACCATTTGGTCATCTCCAGCGGCGGATTCTCCCCTTCGCCGCGGGCGAGGGTGAAGTAGCCGGCCAGGTCGAGGTGGCCGTCCGCGCCCCGCAGATGCGCGAACCGGGCGGGGACGGCGCCCACCGTGCACAGGGCATCCAACATCTGGTCGTAGTAGGAGAAGGATTCCGGGATGGACGAGTCGTCCCGGCCGAGTCCCAGCTGCACGAGGCGCTGCCTGGTGCTCTGGCGCAGGGCGGCCGCGGTCGCTTCAAGCTCGTCGGCGCTGACCGATCCGGCCCAGAACGCTTCGACGGCCTTCTTCAGTTGGCGGCGCGGCCCGATGCGCGGGTAGCCCAGGATGGTGCCGGCGGGAAAGGCGGGAAAGGCGGAAGAATGGATCATGAGTTCTCCTTGACGGGGTGAGGGGCAGGCAGTGCGGAAGCAGGCAGGGTGGGGGTGAGCAGACCGCAGCCGTCGAGCACGGCGAGCACGGTCTCGTGCTGGTTGAAGGCGTAGAGGTGCAGCCCGGGGGCACCGCCGGCGATGAGTTCCCGGGCCAGTTCGGTGGCCTGGCGGATGCCGATCTCACGCTGGCCTTCCTTCGTCGGCTCCACCTCGAGCGCGATCGCCAGCTCGGACGGCAGTTCCTCGCCGGACAACTCGAGGATGCGGCGCAGGCGGGCCGGGCTCGTGACCGGCATGATCCCGGGCAGGATCGGGAATTCGACCCCGGCGGCACGGGCTCGCAGGATGAAGCTGAGGTAGTGGTCGGCGTGAAAGAAGAGTTGCGTGATCGCCAGGTTGGCGCCGGCGGCCTGCTTGGCCAGGAGCGCGTCGATGTCCTGAGTGGCCGACCGGGAGCGCGGGTGGCCGTTCGGGAAGGCGGCCACGGCGATGCGTACCTTCTCCCGTTCCCGCTTGATCGTGCGGGCGGCAGGGAGTCCCGGGATCACGGCCTCGCGGTACGGCACCCGCTCGGCCTGCACCCGGTGGATCAGCTGCACCAGTTCCGCGGCGCTGCCCAGGTCGCCGAGGAAGGCCTCACCCTCCCGAATGCCTTCCGGCGGGTCGCCACGCAGGGCCAGGAAGCTCCGCACCCCGGCGTCCAGAAACTCCCGGATCAGCTGGCTCGATTCCGCGTTGGACGAGCCCACGCAGGTGAGGTGGGCCAGCGGGTCCACGGTGGTGGTGCGCAGGATGTGGGTGAGCACGTCCAGGGAGGAGCGCCGGGAGGAGCCGTTCGCACCGTAGGTGACCGAGATGAATTCCGGGCCGGCCGCGGCCAGCCGCTCGATAGTGGCGTGCAGCACGGAGGTGGCAGCATCCGATGTGGGCGGATACAACTCGAATGAGAACGGGATTTTCCGGCATGCAGGATCCGAGGTGTGGGGCATTGCTCCTCATTCGACAGTTGCCAGTGTCAGTCACCGGGGGCCGGGCGACCGCGGACCGCCCGGTAAGCCAGGCGGGCGTTCGCGGGCGGGTGCCGGGCTCGGCTGTCGCTCCATGCCGCCGGTCAGGAGACCGGCGGCAACGATTGAGAAGATCCTAACAAGCACGCCCGGTGCCCGGCAGGTCTGTGACCGAATATGTCATCAGCTGGCGCCGGAGCGGCTCAGGCAGGCCGGAGGAGTGCGGACATCGGCAAGCGAAGGCCTGCCGAGGTACGCGGAGCGAAGCCGGCGGGTCAGCCGGTGACGGCCGGCGGCACGGCGAACGGCTCGAACAGCGCCCGAATCTCATCAGTCACCAGAGCCGTAACCCGGGTGCCGGTCTCGGCGTACTCGGTGGACAGCACCGTGCCCTGATCGTGCAGCACCGCGATCAGGTCGCCCCGCTCGTAGGGGATGAGCAACTCGAGCCTGATCGACGGCCGCGGCAGCAGGTCCGAGATGGTCGCGAGCAGTTCCTCGATGCCCTCGCCGGTGCGGGCCGAGACGAAAATGCCCTTCGGCCAGAGTCCGCGCAGCACGAGCCCGTCATCATCGCTGATCAGGTCGCTCTTGTTGAAGACGACGACCTCCGGGATCTCCCGGGCGCCGACCTCGGCGATGACCTCGCGCACTGTGGCAAGCTGGCTCGCCGGGTCAGGATGCGAGCCGTCGACGACGTGCACGATGACGTTGGCGTCGGCGACCTCCTCGAGGGTGGACCGGAACGCCTCCACCAGCTGATGGGGCAGGTTCCGCACGAACCCGACGGTGTCCGTCAGCGTGTAGAGCAGCCCGTCGGCCGTCGTCGACTTGCGCACCGTGGCGTCCAGGGTGGCGAACAGGGAGTTCTCGACGAGCACGCCGGCCCGGGTGATGCGGTTGAGCAGGCTCGACTTGCCGGCGTTGGTGTAGCCGACGATGGCGACGGATGGCACGGCGTTGCGCTTGCGGTTGGCCCGCTTGGCCTCGCGAGCGGGTTTCATCTCGAGGATCTGCTTGCGGAGGCGGGACATCCGGGTGTGGATGCGCCGGCGGTCCAGCTCGATCTTGGTCTCGCCGGGGCCGCGCGAACCCATGCCCGCACCGGCGCCGCCCACCTGGCCTCCGGCCTGGCGGGACATCGAGTCGCCCCAGCCGCGCAGGCGGGGAAGCAGGTATTCGAGCTGGGCGAGTTCGACCTGGGCCTTACCCTCGCGGCTCTTGGCGTGCTGACTGAAGATGTCGAGGATCACGGCGGTGCGGTCGATGACCTTCACCTTGACGACGTCCTCGAGGGCGCGCCGCTGGCTGGGCGCCAGCTCGGTGTCGGCGATGACGGTGTCGGCGCCCATCGCCTTGACGATGCCGGCCACCTCTTCGGCCTTGCCCTTGCCGAGGTAGGTGCTGGCGTCGGGCTTCGCTCGGCGCTGCATGAGGCCGTCGAGAACGGTGGCGCCGGCGGTCTCGGCCAGCGCGGCGAGTTCGCGCATGGAGTTCTCGGCGTCCGCGACGGTCCCGTGCGTGTACAGGCCGATCAGAACGACGTTCTCCAGCCGGAGCTGGCGGTACTCGACCTCGGTGACGTCCTCGAGTTCGGTGGAGAGGCTGGGCACGCGGCGCAGCGCGTTGCGGTCCTCGCGGTCCTGCTGCACGCCGTCGTGACCCTCGTCGTCGTGCGACGGGCCGGATTCGGCCTGCAGAGCCTGCGCGGAGCCGCTGCGGAAAAGCGAATAGCCGGCAGCCTTGCTATCAGCGCTGGCGAGAACGCGGGCGACCACGTCGTCGGTGTCGTCGGGCAAATGTGACTCAGTCATCCCTTTAACAATACTTCCTCGATGCACGGTAAGTTCCCTCTATGCCTTCCGACCACTACTTCACCCCGGCACCCGACAGCACCCTGAAACTCCGCCAGGTGACCGTTCGATTGGGAGGCCAAGAGCGCGAGCTGACCACAGCCAATTCGGTCTTCAGCCCGGAGCACATCGACACCGGCACCCAGGTGCTCTTGAACAGCGCGCCGACCCCGCCGCCCGGCGGCGATTTCCTCGACCTGGGCTGCGGCTGGGGTCCGATCAGCCTGCACTTGGCCCTCGCCTCACCCCGCGCCACGATCTGGGCCGTCGACGTCAACGATCGGGCGCTCGACCTGGTGCGGCTGAACGCGGAGGAGCTCGGCCTCACCAACATCACCGCAGTGCGGCCCGATCAGATGCCCGCCCACGTGGCGTTCCGCACCATCTGGTCGAATCCCCCGATCCGGGTCGGCAAAACCGAACTGCACACCATGCTGCGTACCTGGCTGCCGCGCCTGGAGCCGGGTTCGGATGCCTGGCTCGTCGTGCAGCGCAACCTCGGCTCCGACTCCCTGCAGCGCTGGCTCGACGGCGACCTGCCCGCCGAATTCAGCACCTCACGGCACTCCATCAGCAAGGGCTTCCGGGTCCTGCGGGTGAAACGCCAGGACTAGACCGCGTCGCGGCCCATCGCCCCGAGCTAGTTCTCAGCCGAGGCGGAAGACCCCGTCGAACACGAGTTCCGCCGGACCCGACAGTGAGACGTGCTCGCCGTCCTCGGTCGGAAACATGCGCACGCCGAGCGTGCCGCCGGTGACCTCGACCTGCCACTGGTTCGGGGCACCCGCGCCTGCCCAGTGCCGGGTGGCGAGGGCCGCCGCGGCCGCCCCCGTACCGCAGGAAAGTGTTTCGCCGCTGCCGCGCTCGTGCACGCGCATCCGGATGCGGCCGACACCGTTCACGACGAGCGGATCGCCCGGAAGCACGAACTCGATGTTCGCCCCGGCCGCCGGGTCAGGGTCGAGCTGCGGCACGAAGGTGAGGTCGACGCCTGCGAGCTCGTCGTCGTCGGCCAGTGCCACGACCACGTGCGGGTTGCCCACGTTGATGCCGAGACCGGGGCGGGCCACGGGCAGGTCCTTCGCCCGAACGAGCGGTTCGATACCGTCGAGGCGCCACCGGCCGAGGTCGACCTGGTAGCCGGTTGCGCCGCGCTGCACGTCGCGCACTCCCCCGCGGGTGCCGATGCAGAGCGTGTCGCCGCGGTCGAGCGAGGTCAGGCCCTGCTCTACCAGGAAGCGGGTGTAGACGCGGATGCCGTTGCCGCACATCTCGGACACCGTGCCGTCGGCGTTCCAGTAGTCCATGAACCATTCGGCCGCGTCGTCCTCGGCGAGGGCGATCGCACCGGCGGCCAGGCTCGTGGAGCGCACCGCGCGGATGATGCCGTCGGCACCGATGCCGAATCGGCGGTCGCAGATGGCCCGGATCTGGCTCGGGGTAAGGTCGATCTGCCCGTCGGGATCAGAGAAAAGCACGAAGTCGTTCCCGGTGCCGTGGCCCTTGGTGAAGTTCAGATCAATACCCATGCCGTCCAGTTTAGGAGGCCGGGTCGGCCGCCCAGTGCTCGGCCGGCTGCTCCGGGTCGGCCAGGCGGGTCAGCGCCCGGTCAACCCGATCCGGCGCGTCGAAGTCGATCCAATGGGTGTGCGGGGAACGCTTGAACCAGCTCACCTGCCGTCTCGCGTACCGGCGGGTGAGCTGCTGCGTCTCCTGGATAGCCTCCGCCCGGCTGAGGCTGCCCGTCAGCTGCCCAAGGGCCTGGGCGTAGCCGATGGCCCGGCTGGCCGTGACACCGGTTTCGAGTCCGCTCGGGATCAGCCCGCGCACCTCCTCGACGAGCCCGCGGGCCCACATACCCTCCACCCGGGCGTCGAGGCGGGGGGTGAGCTCCGCGCGCTGGGCGCGGAGGCCCACTGTGACCGCGGGCATCCAGTAGACCGGCTCGTCGGGCAGGGCGGCGGTGTGCGGCCCCCCGGTCAGCTCCACGACCTCGAGGGCGCGCACGAGGCGCCGACCGTTGCCGGCGCCGATGCGGGCGGCGGCGACCGGGTCCACGGCCTTCAACCGGGTGTACAGGGCACCAGGCCCCTGCTCGATCAGGTCGGCTTCGAGTCGGGCGCGCAGCACGGCATCCGTGCCGGGGAACTGGAAGTCGTAGACCACGGCGGACACGTAGAGCCCGGAGCCGCCGACCAGGATGGGCACGCTGCCGCGCGCCACGATGTCGGTGATCGCGGCGCGGGCCTCCGTCTGGTAGCGGGCGACGGTGGCCTCGTCGGTGACCGACAGCACGTCGAGCAGGTGGTGCGGGACGCCGCGGCGCTCCAGCACGGTGAGCTTGGCGGTGCCGATGTCCATGCCGCGGTACAGCTGCATGGCGTCGGCGTTGACGATCTCCGCCCCCCGACCGGCCTCGGCCAGGCGTTCGGCGAGGTCGAGCGAGAGGTCGGACTTGCCGGTGCCGGTGGGTCCGACGACAACGATCAGCGTCGGGTGGGCGCCGGTCACCGGGTTCGGGCCGGGCACCTGCCTAGCGCTCCCCGTCGGTGACGTCGTAGATCGGCGTGGTGCTGGAACTGGCCACCGCGGGCGAGCCCACGGCCCGGTCGGGTAGGCGCAGGGTCGGCAGGCCGAGGGAGACCGAGCCAGACCCGCCTGCTGCTCCGCCGTGACTGGGCACGCCGCAGTACTCGGCTTCGAGGCGGTCCCAGGCGTCGCCGGCGATGGTGCGCCGGATGCGCAGCGGAGCCCCGTCGACGGAGTCGGCGATCAGGTGGAAGGGGGCCGCCTGGGTGACCGTGACGGTCACGAGGTCGCCCGGACGGGGCAGTTCCGAGCCTTCCGGCACGTCGAAGTGCACGAGCCGGCTGTCAATGGCGCGACCGCTGAGTCGACGGGTGTCGGCGTCCTTGCGGCCCTCGCCGTTGGCGACGAGCAGTTCGACCTCGCGACCGACCACAGCCTGGTTCTCCTCCCAGGAAATCCGCTCCTGCAGGGCGGCGAGGCGCTCGTAACGATCCTGCACGATCTCCTTGGGGACCTGGTTGGGCAGCGTCGCGGCGGGGGTCCCGGGCCGGATGGAGTACTGGAAGGTGAAGGCGGTGGCGAACCGGGCCAGCTCCACGACCCGCAGGGTCTCCTGGAAGTCCTCCTCGGTCTCGCCGGGGAAGCCGACGATGACGTCCGTGCTGATGGCCGCGTGCGGCATCTGCGCGCGCACGCGGTCGAGGATGCCGAGGAACCGCGCCGACCGGTAGGAGCGGCGCATGGCCTTGAGGATACGGTCCGAGCCGGACTGCAACGGCATGTGCAACTGCGGCATGACCGACGGCGTCTCGGCCATGGCGTCGATCACGTCGTCGGTAAAGGCAGCCGGGTGCGGGCTGGTGAAACGGATGCGTTCCAGCCCCTCGATCTTGCCGGCCGCGCGCAGCAGCTTGCCGAAGGCGAGACGGTCGCCGAACTCAACCCCGTAGGAGTTGACGTTTTGGCCGAGCAGGGTGACCTCGATCGCCCCGTCGTCGACGAGGGCCTGGATTTCGGCGAGGATCTCGCCGGGACGGCGGTCCTTCTCCTTACCGCGCAGCGCGGGCACGATGCAGAACGTGCAGGTGTTGTTGCAGCCGACGGAGATGGAGACCCAGCCGCTGTAGCTCGAATCGCGCTTCGTGGGCAGGGTCGAGGGGAAGGTCTCGAGGGAGTCGAGGATTTCGAGCTGGGCCTCGCCGTTGTGCCGTGCACGCTCGAGCATGCTCGGCAGCGACCCCATGTTGTGCGTCCCGAAGACGACGTCGACCCAGGGTGCCTTCTTGAGGATGACGTCCTTGTCTTTCTGGGCCAGGCAGCCGCCGACGGCGATCTGCATGCCGTCGTGGCGGCGCTTGACCGAGGCCAGCTGCCCCAGGTTGCCGTAGAGCTTGTTGTCGGCGTTCTCGCGGACGGCACAGGTGTTGAGCACGACGATGTCGGCTTCCTCCCCGCCGGCCGTCACGTAGCCGGCCGCTTCGAGCGACCCGCTGAGCCGTTCGGAGTCATGCACGTTCATCTGACAGCCGAAGGTGCGCACCTCGTAGGTGCGGGCCCGGCCCTCAGCATCGTGCGCCGCCTGGCTTGGAGCAATCAGAGTCGGCGCGCTCAAGGCCGCGGTGCGCAGGGCCGAGGCGCGCAGGGCCGCGGTGCGCAGGGCCGACTGCTGCGGGTCCAGCGTCTCGGCGCTGGAGAATGGGGGCGTAGCGGTGCTGCTGGTCATAGTGGGTACCAGCTTACGCGTGGCACCTCCGAAACCGGGCCGGGTTGCCCCGACCCGCTCCCTACTGGAACCGCACCCGCGATGGCGAACCACCGCGGGAGGCAAGGGCGGCCTTCACCGCCACGCGCACGATGGACGAGGAATAGCCCTTGCGCATCAGGAACGCGTTGAGTCGACGGTCGATGGTCTGGTCGTCGAGCCGCCCGAGCTGCCCCACCCGCTTGACGGCTATTTCGATGGCCCGTTCCGTCTCGTCGTCGGGCATTTCGTCGAGCTTTTCCAGGATGAGGTCCTGATCGAGCCCACGGCGGCGCATCTCCAACTGCACACCGGAGCGCCCCAGGCCTTTGCGCTCGTGGTGGCTGTGCACGATCTGATCGGCGAGGCGGCCCTCGTCGATGTAGGACAACTCGATGAAGCGCTCGATGATCTCTTCGATCTCGTGCTCAGCGACCTCCGTACCGCCAAGAACTGCGCGGGCCTCGGCCACCGACAGGGACCGGCCGCGCAGCCGCTGGCGCAGCACCCCCTCGGCGTGCTCGCGATCGGCGGCGGCCCGGGACGCCACACCCTCGGGGGCGTCGTCCCCGTCGTCGGCACCGACACCAGCACCGACACCAGCACCGACACCGGCACCAGCACCGACACCGGCACCGCCACCGGCACCGCTGTCGACTGCGGGGCCGCTCGACGCCGCCGGACCACCGTCGCCGAGATACGTGACCGGCGCCAGTTGTTCGTCGGCGATCGGCGCCGCCTCGAGCTCGGTCGGCCGGGTCGTGGCGGCGCCGCGGGCCGCGCTCTTGCGACGTGCCGCACTCAGCGACGCGACCTCGTCGGCCGGCTCGAAGTAGACCATGCGCTACGCCCCCTTGCGGGCGGCGAGCTTGGCCTGGAGGGACTCCGCCTTGGCGGCTGCGGCCTCCTTGGCTGCGGCTGCGGCGACCAGGGCGGCTGCGGCGTCGATTGCGGCCTGCGCCTTCTTGGCGGCCGCACCCTCGGGGCTGATCCCGAGCTTGAAGAGGATCTTGTTCTCGATCTCGTTGGCCATCTCCGCTTCACGCAGCAGGAAGTTGCGCGAGTTCTCCTTGCCCTGGCCCAGCTGGTCGCCGTCGTACGTGTACCAGGCTCCGGACTTCTTGACGATGCCGTGCTCGACACCGAAGTCGATCAGGCTGCCTTCCCGGGAGATGCCGATGCCGTAGATGATGTCGAATTCCGCCTGCTTGAAGGGCGGTGCCATCTTGTTCTTGACGACCTTGACCCGCGTGCGGTTACCGACGGCCTCGGTGCCGTCTTTCAGGGTCTCGATACGGCGGATGTCGAGGCGCACCGACGCGTAGAACTTGAGCGCCTTGCCACCGGCGGTGGTCTCGGGGCTGCCGAAGAAGACCCCGATCTTCTCGCGCAACTGGTTGATGAAGATCATGGTGGTGTTGGTCTGACTGAGGCCACCGGTGAGCTTGCGCAGGGCCTGGGACATCAGACGGGCCTGCAGGCCCACGTGCGAGTCACCCATCTCACCCTCGATCTCGGCGCGGGGAACCAGCGCGGCGACGGAGTCGATCACGATCAGGTCAATGGACCCGCTTCGCACGAGCATGTCGGCAATTTCCAGCGCCTGCTCACCCGTATCGGGCTGGGAGACGAGGAGCGCGTCGATGTCGACTCCGAGCTTGCGGGCGTACTCAGGGTCCAGAGCGTGCTCGGCGTCGATGAAGGCGGCGATGCCGCCGTTCTTCTGCGCGTTCGCGATGGCGTGCAGGGTGAGCGTGGTCTTTCCCGACGATTCCGGACCGTAGATCTCCACGATGCGACCTCGGGGCAGGCCACCTATGCCGAGGGCCACGTCCAGCGCGATCGACCCCGTGGAGATCGTCTCGACGGGGGCGCGCTCGTCGCTGCCCAAACGCATGATCGAACCCTTGCCGAACTGGCGGTCGATTGCTGCAAGAGCGGTGTCGAGGGCTTTTTCGCGATCTGCTGATGATGCCATGAGTGATCTCCTTCGGTCGTGCATTCCGGCGCCTATAGGCTGTCGCGTTTGGCTACCGGGACGACCCCGACACCCGCTTTCAACAAGGCATGTGCTCTCTGTCGCTGACACAAACCGACTGTACGCGGCACGTCCGACAGAGCCGGGAACGGGGAGCGGCAGTGGGTAAGCCGTCTTCGACTCCTGCTGTGGAGGAGTATATCAAAATGCGAACACGCATTCGAGAATTCCACGGAATCCGGGGCGTGTCGAGCGAAAACTAGCTGCGGGCGGCGGGGAGTCCCGCGCCGTACCAACGGGCCTTCGGGACATCCGTCTCGGCGCAGAGGGCAAGCCAGACGTCGCGCGCCGAAGCACCGCCGGCCAGAGCCTGGTCGGCGGTGCATCCAAACGGGGTCAGGATGAGATCTCGAGTGAGGACGCGGCCGTAGCCTTCGCCGAACTCGTCGCTCAAAGCCTGTCGGAACTCACTGAGCCGCATGGTATGGAACTAGCGCACCATCATGTCGTCGTAGTTGGCCACGAGCTCGTCGGGCACAGTGTCGGGGAACCTGTCGATTCCCTCGATGATGGCCAGTCGGTCGCCGACTTCCCGCATGATGACCGAGATCGGGGTCTCCAACGCTTCTGCAACGGAAGCCAGAATCTCGGAAGACGCTTCCTTCTGGCCACGCTCCACCTCGCTCAGATACCCGAGGGCCACACTGGCCCTGCTGGCTACCTGACGGAGTGTGCGCCCTTTCTGCAGGCGGAAGTCCCTGAGCACATCGCCGATTTCCTGTCGAACAAGAATCATCGGAACCTCCTTCTCGTACTGATTATGTGTTGCTTATCGAGTACCGTTTTATACTTCTGGCGCCCACTCAACCGGGTGGTTGCGTGTGTTGGATCGCAAGAGTACTACAACCTTGAACACCCTGACACTACCGATATCGACTGGGCTTTTCTTGTGAATATGCTCGTTGTAACCACGGAATTCGGGGAACTATTCCACCGCGTCACGGGCTAACAGCTGCCACACAGCTTCGACGGCCGCGGCCACGGAGGCCGCTCGAACGAGGGCACGGTCTCCGTGCAGCCGGAGCGGGATGACCGATATTTCTCCTTCACGAGCCAGCCCGAGGAACACCGTTCCCGGCTCGTGGCCACCCTGGCCGTCGGGCCCTGCCACACCCGTCGTGGCGATGCCGATGTCGGCGGGCCGGCCGTCGACGGCGAGGCGCGTACGCACGCCCTCCGCCATCTGCAGGGCAACCTGCGGGTGCACCGGGCCGTGCTCCTCGAGCAGAGCCGCGTCGACGCCGAGGAGGGTGTGCTTGAGCGCACTCTGGTACGCCACCACTCCCCCGTTGACGACGACGGATGCGCCGGGGATGCGGATGAGTTCGGCTGTCAGCGCCCCGCCGGTAAGGGACTCGGCCACGGCGATAGTGAGGCCGCGGCGGGTGAGCTCGGCGACGAGGCGCGCGGTGGCATCCGTCGCCCCGGGTATGTCAGCAGGTGACAGGGCCTCGTCGAATGCCGGAGGAATCGGATCAGCCACGGTCGTGCTGGAGCCGGTTCTCGCGCCGCGCGGCCACGAGGTAGTCGAAGCCGGTGACGACGGTAACGATGAGGGCGAGGGCCATGGCCGTCCAGTTGACCCAGTAAATCCAGTCGCCCAGCAGCAGCCAGAGGGGCACGAGGGCGAGGGAGATCGCCACGGACTGCAACACGGTCTTGAGCTTGCCACCCCGTGACGCCGGGATGACCCGGTCCTTCAGCATGACGAACCGGAACACCGTGATGCCGACTTCGCGCACGAGGATGACGATGGTCACCCACCACCACAGTTCGCCGAGGATGGAGAGGCAGACCAGGGCTCCGCCGGTGAGCACCTTGTCGGCGATCGGATCGAGGATCTTGCCGAGGTCGGTGACCAGGTTGTGCCGACGGGCGATGGCCCCGTCGATCCCGTCGGTGGCGATGGCCACGATGAACAGGGCGGCCGCCCACCAGCGCAGCGCGCCGTCCTGGCCGGCGTCGGCGAGGAGCATATAGATGAACACCGGCGCGAGCAGGATGCGCACGATCGTGATCAGATTCGGGAGATTCCAGTTGCTGGGCCGGACGACCGGCGTGGATGGTGTGGCCATGGGTCAGTCCCTGTCGGTCAGTTGCCAGGCGTCTTCATCGGGAGATGCGTCTTCTTCAAGGTACCCCTCCGACATTTTGGCGACCGGGTCGTCGGCGTAGCGCGGATCGGGCGGGCCGGGCGTGTGCTGGGCCGCGGACTGGTGAGCTGCGGCGGCCTGAGCGGCGGCCGTGGCGGCGTGGTGTTCGGCGTCGGAGCCGCGCAGCAGGGCCAGCACGCCGGGCAGCTGCTCCACGGAGACGAGCACGTCGCGCGCTTTCGATCCCTCGGAGGGACCGACGATTTCGCGGGACTCGAGCAGGTCCATCAGGCGGCCCGCCTTGGCGAAGCCGACCCGGAGCTTGCGCTGCAGCATCGACGTGGACCCGAACTGGGTCGACACGACCAGTTCCGCCGCTGCGAGGAGCACCTCGAGGTCATCTCCGATGTCGGAGTCGATTTCTTTGCGGGGGGCGACCATGGAGACATCCGGCCGGTAGTCGGGGCGGGCCTGCAGAGTGACGTGCTTGACGACGCGTTCGATCTCGGCCTCGTTCACCCAGGCCCCCTGCACGCGGATCGCCTTGGAGGCTCCCATCGGCAGGAACAGGGCGTCGCCCTGCCCGATCAGCTTGTCGGCGCCCGGCTGGTCGAGGATGACCCGGGAATCGGTGACGCTGGTCACGGCGAAGGCGAGGCGGGAGGGCACGTTGGCCTTGATCAGGCCCGTGACGACGTCGACGCTGGGGCGCTGGGTGGCGAGCACGAGATGGATGCCCGACGCGCGGGCCAGCTGGGTGATGCGCACGATCGAGTCTTCGACGTCGCGCGGTGCGACCATCATCAGGTCGGCGAGCTCGTCGACGACGACCAGGAGGTAGGGATACGGCTTGAGGCTGCGCAGGCTGCCGGCGGGCAGCACGATCTCGTTGTTGACGACGGCCTTGTTGAAGTCGTCGATGTGGCGGAATCCGAAGCTGGCCAGGTCGTCGTAACGCATGTCCATCTCCTTCACCACCCACTGCAGCGCCTCGGCGGCCTTTTTCGGACTGGTGATGATGGGCGTGATCAGGTGTGGAACCCCCGCGTAGGCAGCCAGCTCGACCCGCTTCGGGTCGATCAGCACCATGCGCACGTCGCTCGGCTTGGCCCGCATGAGCAGGCTCGTGATCATGGAGTTGACGAAGCTGGACTTGCCGGAACCGGTGGAACCGGCGACCAGGAGGTGAGGCATCTTGGCGAGGTTGGCGAGCACGAAGCCGCCGCCGACGTCTTTCCCGACGCCGATGGTCATCGGGTGGGTACTGTTCGAGGCCGCCGGGGAGCGGAGCACGTCACCGAGGGTGACGATTTCGCGGTCGGTGTTGGGGATCTCGATGCCGATCGCGCTCTTGCCCGGGATCGGCGACAGGATGCGCACCTCGTTTGAGGCGACGGCGTAGGAGAGGTTTTTGCTCAGCGCGGTGACGCGCTCCACCTTGACTCCGGGGCCGAGCTGGATCTCGTACTGGGTGACGGTGGGGCCGCGGGAGAACCCGGTCACCTTCGCGTCGACCTGGAACTGGCGGAGCACCTCGGTGATGGACTTGACGATCTCGTCGTTGGCCGCCGAGCGGGCCTTGGCCGGCGGGCCCTTGGTGAGGGTCGTGTCCGAGGGCAGCAGGTAGGGCGCGGCGGGCTGGTCTGATGCCGGCGGAACCGGGGCCGGCACCAGGGACAGGGGCGTGTCGGCGGAACCGGCGGCCCCACCGGCCGCGGCCGGGTCGAGTGCGTCGAATCCTGCTCCGGTCAAACCGGGAAGAACCTCGGTCAGGCCCGTCTGGTCGTCGGCCTGGAGCCCGGTCGACGAGCCCTGCGGCAGGTCGATCGCGCCCGTGAAACGTTTGAGGACGTCTTCGGCTCGGAGCAGGTCTTCGAGCACCTCGGTGCCGTAATGGTCCTGGTTGAGACCCGGGGTCGTCGGCGTCGTCTCCAGCGCGGTGTCGAAGCTGCCTCGTTTGTCGCCGCCGAGCAGGGTGCGCAGCGGGTCGGCGCCGTGCGGGCCTGCGGCGTTCGGATCGTCGGCGGGGGTACCGGCGCCGTTCGGGCCGAGCGGCCCGCCGAAGTCAGGGTCCTCCTCGCGCTTGCTCGTGTTGCGCCGCCACCAGGGCAGCGCTCCGGCATCTCCGTCGTCATCGTCGACCCCGTCCAGTTCGACCTGAACGGCCTTCTCATGCTTCGCTTCCCGGGCGGCGGCGCGCTCCTCGGGATCGGGGAGCTGGGCCCCGAACAGCCAGGCATAGAGCTCCCGGCTGCGTTCACCAATGCGGTTGGGCGGGGTCTTGGTGATGATGAAGAGGCTCAGGGCGAGAAGCAGGATGACGACGATGGTGGCACCGATCGCCGTGGTCAGGTAGATCAGGGGGGCAGCGATCATCCAGCCGATGACACCGCCGGCCAGTGCGAGGGTCTCCATGCCGTCGCTGGGGGCAGGCTGGCCACCGAAGATGTGGCAGAGACCCGACACCGAAACGAGTAGCACGGATAGTCCGATGCCGATGCGGCCGTTGTCGTGCACCGAACTGGGTTTGCGGAACAGCCAGACGGAGAAGAGCAGCATGATCACGGGCAGGGCGAACGCGACGCGGCCGAACAGTCCGCCGAAGGTCCAGGCGTCGAGGGTCTGGGCGACCGCGTTGTTGATCAGGAACCACTCGATCACGGCGCCGGAGACTGAGAGCAGCACAAGGAAGAAGGGCAGGCCGTCGCGGCGCTCTTCTTTGGAGAGCTTCTCCGGGCCGAGCGCGCGGGCAGCCCCGCCGGTCACGTGGGCCAGGGCCGTCCACGACCGCACGAACAGGCTCGGCCTGACCTCGACCGCGGTGAACTTGACCGTCTTCTGAGCGGCGGTGCGGGCTGCGGGCTTGCGCGCCGGGGTGCCGCGCGCAGGCGTGCTGCGGGCGCGGCCGTTCGACTTAGTGCTCGTAGCCATGCAACCACGGTACTTCGATCCCCCGACATTGGGGCTTAGGCACGCCAAAACGCCTGCGGGCGGCGATCAGCGACCGCGACATCAGGGCTGGGCGGACGCGCGGCATCCGTCGCCCTCGGCGGGATCAGGCCTCGATCACCAGAGGGACGATCATCGGGCGGCGACGGAAGGCGGTATTCACCCAGCGGCCGACCGTGCGGCGCACGATCTGCTGCAGCGCGAACGGGTCGCGCACCCCGTGCTCGGCGGCTTCCGCCAGGGCCGCCTCGATTTTCGGGCGCACGGCGTCGAACACCGAGGCGTCTTCGGCGAAGCCCTTCGCGTGGATCTCGGGCCCGACGATCACCTTGCCGGTGGCGGCGTCGACCACGATGATAATCGAGATGAATCCCTCCTCGGCGAGGGTTCGGCGGTCCTTGAGGTCGGCCTCGGTGATCTCGCCGACGGTGGAGCCGTCGACGTAGACGTAGCCGAGGTCCAGCTGGCCGACCTTGGTGGCCACACCGTCCCGCAGGTCGATGACCGTGCCGTCCTCGGCAAGGAGCACGTTCGCCTCCGGCACGCCGGTCTGCACCGCGAGCTTGGCATTGGCGACCAGGTGCCGGTATTCGCCGTGCACGGGCAGCACATTCTTCGGCTTCAGGATGTTGTAACAGTAGGTCAGTTCCCCGGCGGCGGCGTGCCCGGAGACGTGCACCTTCGCATTACCCTTGTGCACCACTGTGGCGCCCAGCTTGGTCAGGCCGTCGATGATCCGGTAGACCGCGTTCTCGTTGCCGGGAATCAGGCTGGACGCCAGGATGACGGTGTCGCCGTGGCCGACTTCGATCTGATGGTCCTGGTTGACCATCCGGCTGAGCACGGCCATCGGCTCCCCCTGCGAGCCCGTGGACATGTAGACGATCTTGTCGCCCTGGATGTTGCCGGCCTTCCTGAAGTCCACCAGCACACCCTCCGGCACCCGCAGGTGGCCGAGGTCGGCGGCGATGGTCATGTTGCGCACCATCGAGCGGCCCAGGAGCGCGACGCGGCGACCGTTCGCGTGGGCGGCATCGAGCACCTGCTGCACCCGGTGCACGTGGCTGGAGAAGCTGGCCACGATCACCCGTCGGGGAGCCCGGGCGATGACGTCGTCGAGGACGGGACCGATGGAGCGTTCCGTGGGTGTGAAGCCCGGGACATCCGCGTTGGTGGAATCGACCAGGAACAGGTCGACGCCCTCGGTGCCGAGACGCGCGAATTCGCGCAGGTCGGTGAGGCGGTTGTCGAGCGGCAGCTGGTCCATCTTGAAGTCGCCGGTGTGCAGCACGGTGCCGCCGGCGGTCTTGATGGCCACAGCCAGGGCGTCGGGGATGGAATGGTTGACGGCGACGAACTCGAGGTTGAACGGGCCGAGCCGTTCCGTCTGGCCCTCCTTGACCTGCAGCGTGTACGGCGTGATCTTGTGTTCCTTGAGCTTTGCCTCGATAAAGGCGAGGGTCAGGCCCGAACCGATCAGCGGAATGTCCGCACGCAGCTTCAGAAGGTAGGGGACGGCGCCGATGTGGTCCTCGTGGCCGTGCGTGAGCACGACCGCGAGGATGTCGTCGAGGCGATCCCGGATGGGGCTGAAGTCGGGGAGGATCAGGTCCACGCCCGGCTGGTGCTCCTCGGGGAACAGCACCCCGCAGTCGACGATCAGCAGCTTGCCGTCGATCTCGAACGTGGTCATGTTGCGGCCGATTTCGCCGAGGCCACCGATCGGCGTGATGCGGAGGGTTCCCGCCGTGAGCGGGGCCGGGTCGTACACATCGATGGGCACAGGCCCTCCTCGGGGTTCGGTGGAGCGGTTAGCGTGTCGTTCCGGCGACCTTCGGCAGGGCGCCGCCGGCCGCGGCATTGCGGTCCGGGCGGAAGTTGGAGAAGTTGACCCCGGGGATGTTCTTGACCAGGTCTATTTCGTCTTCGATCTGGGCGGCTTCCCACTCCTCCGGGCCGACGAGGGGCAGGCGCACGCGCGGGCTGTTGATTCGGCCGAGGCCGTGCAGGATGTACTTGACCGCGACCGTACCCGGAACGTGCGTCATGCAGGCCCGCACCAGCGGTTCGAGCTGCTGATGCGCGGCGGTGGCCGCCTTCAGATCGCCCACATTCACGGCGTCGACCATCTGGCGATACGGGGTGGCGGCGATGTTCGCCGTGACCCCGATCAGGCCGGTCGCCCCGATCGAGAGGTGCGGCAGAACGTTGGGGTCGTCGCCGGAGAAGTACATCAGGTCGGTCTGGTTGAGCACGCGGCTGACCTGGGCCAGGTCACCCTTGGCGTCTTTGACGGCGAGGATGTTCGGGTGCTTCGCGGCCCGCAGGATCGTCTTGTATTCGATCGGGATACCGGTGCGTCCGGGGATGTCGTAGAGGATCACGGGCAGATCCGTGGCATCCGCGATCATGCGGAAGTGGGTGAGAACGCCGGCCTGGGTGGGCTTGTTGTAGTACGGGGTGACGATCATGTTGCCGTCGGCGCCCGCCTTCTCGCTCTGCTTGGCAAGCTGCATGGCGTGGGCGGTCTCGTTGGACCCGCCGCCGGTGATGATCTTCGCGCGTCCGCCCGAGATATCCTTGCCGACCTCGACCAGGCGAATCTTCTCCGCGTCGGTGAGGGTAGACGTCTCACCGGTGGTGCCGGTGACGACGATGCCGTCCGCTCCGGCGTTGATGACGTCGTCGATGTGCTGGGCAACGCCCGCCCAGTCGACTTCGCCGTCGGCGGTGAAGGGAGTCACCAGGGCAACGAGGACCTGGCCGAAGGGATTCTGAGACATAGACACGAAGGACAGGCTACCGGTCAGTGTGCGGCCGCGCACCGCCGCGGCGTCACGTTACGGGGCGACGCGACCGTTCTTGTTAAAGGCGGCGTAGGTGAGCGGCATCAAGGTCGCGAACTGGTCTTCCATCTTCTCGGCGCACATCTCGATCTCGCGCTGCGGGAACGACGGGAAGTGGGTTCCCTCGCGCTTGGTACGCAGACTGAGAAAGTTCATCAGCGACCGGGCGTTCATGGTCACGTACATCGAGGAGAAGATGTTGAGCGGCAACACGATGCGGGCAACCTCGCGGGCCACGCCGGCTTCGAGCATCCGTTGATACGACGCGTAGGCGTGCGCGGAGGCCTCGCGGGTCAGCTGGTCGACCAGCGCGGCCTGCTCGGCCGTGCCGGGCAGGAAGTCGTAGGCGCCGGGCTTGCCGACCTGCACGAGGTTGCGGGTCGGGGCCGGAACGTAGAAGACCGGGTTCAGCTCGCGGTAGCGGCCCGATTCCTCGTTATAGGAGGCGATGCGGTGCCGCATGAACTCGCGGAATACGAAGATCGGCGCCTGCACGTAAAAGGTCATCGAGTTGTGCTCGAACGGCGAGCCGTGGCGGTCGCGCATGAGGTAGTTGATCAGCCCGGCGTCACCCGTGCTCGGGGCGTCGCCGTCCGATTCCTCGAGCAGGGCCTTGGTCAGGGTCTGCTCCCCCTGAGTCGACACCCGTGCGGCGAACAGCACATCGGAGTCGTGGGCGCTTGCGCGCACCAGTTCGACGGTTACATCGGAGCGGAACTCAATTTCAGACACGGCTAAACGATACCTGCTGCACGCGTAACCTGTCGTCACACGGACCCGCCCGGCCCGAGATCCTTGTAACGTCGCAGCATGAGTTCGACCTCCGCCCTGATTCTCGTGCTGGTTCTTGTCTCGGGCACCACCGTGCTGGGCCTCTTCTGGCGGTCCCGCCAGGGGCGCCCCATCGTGGTCACCCCGGCGGCTCCGGAGGCGCTCGGCGTGCCGGACGCGCTCACGCCGGCGGATGTCAGCAGCCGGGTTCCGTTCGGCGCGAACGCCACGCTCGTGCAGTTCTCCACCAGTCACTGCGCCCGCTGCCCCGGCACCCAGGTGCTCCTCGCCGGCCTGGCCCGGTCCCGTCCCGGCGTCGCGCACCTGGACGTCGACCTGACCCACCGCCGCGACCTCGCGAACCGGTTCGGGATCCTGCAGACCCCGACCACACTCATCCTCGACGGAACCGGTCAGGTGCGCGCCCGGATCGGCGGCGTTCCGAACCGGGCCGGCGTCCTCCGGCAACTCGACGACCTCACCGGGAGCAGCCATGCCCAGTTCGCCCGCTGAGCCCCGGCCGCAGCCCTCCGCGCGCCGGGCCCGCCCGGATCGCCCGGACCTCGACCCGCGCGGACCACGCTTCGGCGCCGCGATCACGGCCGTTCTGCTCCTGGTGGTGGTGTTCCTGTCGCTGACCGGGGCATCCGTTGCCGCCTTCGTCCTCCTCACGATCCTGGCGGCCCTCTTTGCCTGGGGTGCGTTCGCCGGCGCCGGGCGGCACCCTTACGGCGTGCTGTTCAAGACCGTCGTGCGGCCGCGGCTCGGCCCGCCCACCGCACTGGAGAAAGCGGCCCCGCCGACGTTTGCGCAGGGGGTAGGGCTGCTGGTCACCGTGACCGGCGTGGTGCTCGGTCTGGCCGGGCTGACGCCCGCTGTGGGCGTCGCTGCCGGCGTCGCGTTCGTCGCGGCGTTCCTGAACGCCGTGTTCGATTACTGCCTCGGCTGCCAGTTGTACCTGCTCCTGGTGCGTGCCGGCATCCTCGGACGCGGGCCGACGCCGCTGGCCGGGAGCTGACGGCCGCCGCAGCTCCATCCCTGATCATTGGCTGAGAGTGAACCCTATGTGGGCCGAGGCGACAGTTAGGCTGAAGCTTCACCTCAGGAGGCAACATCATGGCACTCACCAGCGAAGCAACAACTGTCTGGACCGGCGATCTGAAGTCCGGCAGCGGTACCGTCACCCTCGACTCCTCCAAGACCGCCGAGTTCCCGGTCACCTGGCAGGCCCGGTCCGTCGGCACCCCGAACACCACCAACCCGGAAGAGCTTCTCGGAGCCGCCCACGCGGCCTGCTTCTCGATGGCGCTGGCCAACGGCCTCAGCGCCGGCGGACACACTCCGGACAGCATCCAGACCACCGCGGCCGTGACCTTCGAAGCCGGCGTCGGCGTGGTGGGCAGCCACCTCCTGGTCAGCGCCAAGATCCCCGGCCTGACCGAAGAGGAGTTCGCGGTCTACGCCGAGGACGCCAAGGCCAACTGCCCGGTTTCGAAGGCGCTCGCGGGCATCCCGATCACCATCGAAGCCGAGCTGGCGTAGGCGCGGCCCGCACACAATGCGAGTTCTCGTCTCCGGTGCGTCCGGACTGATCGGCACCGAGCTGAGCGCACAGCTGCGCGCGGCCGGCCACACCGTGGCCCGCCTGGTGCGCCGCGATCCGCGCGGGGCCGATGAATTCCGCTGGGACCCGGCCGCGCTGAGCATGGACCAGGGCGCCCTCGACGGCGCCGACGCCGTGATCAACCTGTCGGGGGCATCCATCGCCCGTCTGCCGTGGACGAAGGCCTATCGCCGGGAGATCCGTGACTCGAGGGTGCAGGCCACACGCACGCTGACGGATGCCATGGGCCGGCAGGCGACACCGCCAGCCGTGCTGCTCAATGCGTCGGCCGTGGGCATCTACGGCGACCGTCCGCGCGAGGTGCTCACCGAGAACTCCCCGGCCGGCAACGATTTTCTGGCGAAAGTCACCAGAGACTGGGAGGCCGAGGCCGCACGTGCGCCGGAGTCGACCCGTGTCGTCACCCTCCGCACCGGGCTGGTCATCGCCCGCGGCGGCGCCCTGAAGCCACTTCTGCCGATCGTCAAGCTTGGCCTGGGCGGCCCGCTCGGCCGCGGCACCCAGCACTGGCCGTGGATCAGCCTGCACGACGAGGCCGCGGCCGTCGTGCACCTGCTCACCTCGACGCTGTCGGGTCCGGTCAACCTGGTCGGCCCGACACCGGCCACCGCGAACGACGTCATCCGGGCCGTTTCAGCCGGGCTGCACCGCCCGTTCCTGGTGCCGGTGCCGGAATTCGTGCTGACGCTCGCACTGCAGGATGCCGCTCGCGCACTGCTGCTCGCCGACCAGCAGATCGTGCCGGAGAGGCTGCACACAGACGGTTTCGTCTTCACCCACAAAACCGCGGCCGAGGCCGTGGCCTGGATGCTCAGCCGCCCGTAGTTCTGACGGTTCGCGGCCTCGGACGGCCAAGGCGCCACCCTGCCCGGGGTTCGGGCGCGGTCGGGGATGCGGGCGCGGTCGCAGCGGGCCGAGGGCATCCGTCGCGACGTAAACTCGGAGAATTTCGGGACACGCCGCATTTTTCGGTTGCTCCGGCGGCGTGTCGCGAAAAAATTTGCATTTAGCGCGCGGTGATGGATGCCGGTGAGCTGGTTCGAGGGCCGGGTCATCGATTTTCGACGGGCTCACGCACCGGTGGAGGCTAGGCGCGCTCGAGGGAGATCGCGGTACGGATGGCGCCGCGGGCGCGACGGCGGTCCCCCGATGAGTTGTAGGCCAGGCCGAGCCTGAACCAGGCGCGCCAGTCGTCGGGGGCGGCATCGACGGCCGCCCGGTAGATCGGGAATTCAGCGTCGGCCTCGTCCCGCATGGGGCGTCCGCTCGGCCTGATCGGCAGTTCTTCGACGGGGAGCCCGCCCTCGGCCTCCAGCCGGCGCACGAGCCGCTCGGAGTTGCACCCGAACCGGAGTTCGGCGACCAGCGCCCAGACTCCGACCAACGGGAGCACGAGAAGCGCCACCCCGATCACGATGCCGATGATTTCGCCGCTCTGCAGGAATAACACCGCTCGCCAGCCGACGAGGACCAGGTAGAAGACCAGCAGCAGGGCCATCAGGCCGGCGGCAAGCCGGCCCTTCATACGGCGGCCTCACCCGGGTGGGCAGTTGTGGCCGTCGTCGGCGCACCCAGTCCGAGATCGATGATCTGGTCGAGCCCGACGGTGACGCCGACGGCCGTGCGGGTGGCCGCCAGGGCCAGCAGGATGCCACGTTCGTAGGATGCGGCCGACAGGGTGTTGTGGCTGATCGTGAGGGTCTCCCCCGCACCGCCGAAGAACACGTCCTGGCGGGCGAGCATGCCGTCGAGGCGCAGGCTGTGCACGGGAATGCTCGACACCTGCTGGCCACGGGCGCGCTGGTCGGTGTGCGGCGCCGACACCGGCCCGATTTCGGCCCTGGCCCGCCCGATCAGTTCGGCGGTGCGCACGGCCGTGCCCGACGGAGAGTCCACCTTGCCGGCCCGGTGGGCCTCGACGATCTCGATCGAGTCGAAGAAGCGGGCGACGAGCACCGACAGGCCGGTCGCGATGACCGACGCCATCGAGAAGTTGGGGATGATGACGACGCCGATCTCATTCTGCCCGGCGAGGCGGGCGGAGAGGGCGTCGATGCGATACTGCGACCAGCCGGAGGTGCCCACGAGCACGCGCAGGCCGTGGTCCACTGCGAAGTCGACCACGCTTTGACTGACCCCGGGCAGGGTCAGGTCGATCACGATCTCCGCGCCGATCATCTCGGACAGGTCGCTCTTCGAGTTCAGGCCGGCGACGAGGACGTACTCCTCGGACTGCTCGACGAGACCCGAGACCAAGCGGCCCATCGTTCCCGATACGCCGACGATGGCCACCCGTGTTTTCATGGGTCCAATCTATCAATCGCGGGGCATCGAGTTAGCCTTGGGCCATGCCTGACTCCCCCGCCCTTGCCTTCACCGCTGTGTCGGTGACGGATGCCGGCTCCATCGTGCTGCTCACCCAGTACTTCAGCGATCGGGAGTCGGGCTTCCCGGCCGCGCAGGGCCGGTACCGCACCACGTTCCCCGATCCGGTCCAGTTCCTGCCGCCGTCCGGGGTGTTCCTGTTGGTCAGCGAGCAAATGGGACCGGCCGAACGAGCGTTTGTGGGGTGTGGCGGCATCCGTCGTCTCAAGGACTCCCCGACCGGAAATGTGCGGTTCGAGATCAAGCATCTCTGGCTGCAGCCGCAGGTGCGCGGGCGCGGATGGGGGCAGTCGCTGCTGACCGAGCTCGAACGACGCGCGCGGGAGTTCGGCGCCGACGACGTCGTGCTCGACACCAACGCGAGCCTGACCGCGGCCGGAGCACTCTACGCGCGGTCGGGCTACGAGTCCTGCGCGCCGTATAACGACAACCCGAATGCCACGACCTGGTATCGCAAGAGCCTCACCCGGAAGACGGACGGAGCCGGGCCAGCCGAGAGCCGGCCGCCCGGAACCCGCCTATCCACCTAGAACAGGAGCGGGTCCGGCAGACCGGTGCGCAGCTCCACGGGGAGGTGCCCGGTGTCGTTGTGGGTCAGCAGCGTCCAGGGGCGGCCCGGTTTTTGGTGCAGCACGGTGAGGCCGCAGTTCGCCTGGTTGATGCTGATCCACCGCCAGTCCGGGGCGCCCAGTACCTCCCGCACGAACCAAGCGATGACGAAGTTGTGGGTGATCAGCAGGTCGTGGCGTTCGCCGCGGCGCGGCTGGAGGAACTCGGCCACGGCGTCGCCCATCTGCGCGCTGCCGGCCTCGATGTCGGCCTCAGTGACCCTACCGAAGAACGGCGCATAGGCAGACGGCGTCTCCGGCGCCCTGCCGGAGGGGATGCAGTCGAAGAGCAGCGGGCTGGGCACCGAGGTCAAGGCCGGCAGTCGCTGCGCGATGATTTTCGCCGTGTCGGCGGCGCGCTGCAGCGGGGAGTGCCAGGCGTCCGTGAACGGCACGCCGCCGAGACGCTCGGCGATCAGCTGAGCCTGCCGGGTGCCGCGCGCGGACAGAGGCCCGTCGGGCATGCCGTGCTCGGCATCCTGCTGTTCACCGTGACGAACGAGGTAAATGTAATGGTGCAAGGGGATCTCTCTCAGTCAGGAGCCGCACATCAGCGTGTGGCCCCGGCTTTG
Source organism: Cryobacterium sp. TMT1-62 (assembly GCF_004403145.1). NCBI lineage: Bacteria > Bacillati > Actinomycetota > Actinomycetes > Micrococcales > Microbacteriaceae > Cryobacterium > Cryobacterium sp. TMT1-62. The sequence continues at coordinate 58,606 of NZ_SOGZ01000015.1, forward strand.
GGTCTCGGTGGTTCTGGGCATTCAGTATCTGGGCACTGAGTTTTTGGGCTCCGAGTTTTTGGGTACCGAGTTTCTGGGCTCGACAGTTCTGCTCAGGAGGGCACGAAGGTCGGCAGGATCGCGGCGAAGACGTCGTCGTCGAGCGCGCCGACCGCGGAGATGGAGAGCGAGCCGGCGGCCAGTTCGGCGGCGAGGTTCTGAACGTCGTCGGCCGTGACGCGCGCGAGCCGGCGGAGGGCCTCGTCGAGGTCGATGAACTCGCCGAGGGTGATCTCGGCGCGGCCCAGCCGGGACATCCGGGTATCGGAGTCTTCAAGGGCGAGAGCGGATGCGCCGGACAACTGACCCGCGGCCCGCTTCATCTCGTCGGCCGTGACGCCGTTGTCGGCGAGTCGGTGCAGCTCGCCCAGCATCAGCTCGGCCACCTGGCCGGACTTCGCCGGGGTGCAGCCCGCGTACATGCCGAACAGTCCCGCATCCGAGTAGCCGGGCGCGAAGGAGTAGACCGAGTAGGCCAGACCGCGCTTCTCGCGGATCTCCTGGAACAGGCGCGAGGACATGCCCCCGCCGAAGATCGAGGTGAGCACGCTCATGGTGACGCGCCGCTCGTCGGTGGCCAGGAGGCCGGGGAAGCCCATCAGGATGTTCGCCTGTTCGAGCGGGCGGCGCACGATGGTGACCGGATCACCCTGACTGAGGGCGGCGGGGGCTCCGGACCGGCGGCCGACCGGGGGCGCGAAAACACTGAGGTCCCAGCCGGCGAGGGCGAGGGACCGGGTGACTGCTGCGACCAGCACGTCGTGGTCGACCGCGCCGGCCACGGTGACGACCAAGTCTTGTGGGCGGTAGTTCGCCCGGTAGTGCTCTAGAACGGCGGCATGGGTGGCCGCACGGATCGTGTCGGGACTGCCGCCGATCGGGCGCCCGAGCGCGTGATCTCCCATGACCGCCTCGAAAAAGCGCTCATTGGCGACGTCGGCCGGGTCGTCGTCGGCCATGGCCAGCTCTTCGAGGATGACGCCCCGCTCGTTCTCAAACTCAACCGGGTCGAGCAGCGACGACGTGAGCATGTCGGTGAGCACCTCGACCGCCATCGGCAGGTCTTGGTCTTGCACCTTGGCGTAATAGCAGGTGTATTCCTTGGCCGTCATCGCGTTGTGCTCACCGCCGACCGAGTCGAAGGCGATCGCGATGTCGAGGGCGGTGCGCTTGGCGGTGCCCTTGAACAGAAGGTGTTCCAGAAAGTGGGTAGACCCGAAGTGGCCGGGCTCCTCGTCGCGGGAGCCGACCGCGACCCAGTAGCCGATGGTCAGGCTGCGGCTGCCGGGAACGTGTTCCGACACGATGCGCACACCGCTCGGCAGCACGCTGCGGCGCACCAGGGAATCACCTGCCGCGCGAAACGAGAGTTCGGGCAGATCCAGAGAGAATTCGACGGCACCGTTCATGACTAGACCACCTTACGTCACGGCGCCGACGCGGCCCGGGTGCCGGCACCGGTGTTCGGCCGGCACCGGTGCGTCAGGCCGAGATCCGGTCGAGGTCCACCATGTCGCTGCGGGTCAGACGGATGCCGGCCGCCGTCACGAGGGCGTCGACCTGTTCGGGCTGGCTGGCACTGGCCACCGGCGCCACGACCGGCCCCCGTGCGAGCAGCCACGCGATCGCGATCGCCGCCGGCGGCGCCTCGTGCTCCTCGGCGATGCGGTCCAGCACCGCGAGCACGCGGAATCCGCTGCGGTTGCGGTATCGGGCGCCGCGGGAGCTGCGAGTGGTCTTCTCCAGATCGGTCTTCGACCGGTACCGGCCGGCCAGAAATCCGTGGGCGAGCGCGAAATAGGGGAGCACCGCCATTCCCTGGGCGCGGGTGACGAGGGCGAGAGAGGATTCGAATGCGGTGCGGTGCAGGAGGCTGTACTGCGTTTGCAGGGCAACGAAGCGGGGCAGGCCGTTCGCCGCGAGAACCCGGGCCTCCATCAGGCGTTCGGCGGAGAAGTTGGAGGCGGCGAGGTAGCGCACCTGACCGCGGCGCATGAGCACATCGACGGCGCCGAGGCTCTCCTCCAGCGGCACGGTCGGGTCGTCGAAGTGGAAGTGCAGCAGGTCGATGTAATCCGTCCCCAGCCGGTCGAGGGAGGCGTGCACGGCGCCGATGATGCTGCGGGAGGAGAGCCCGGGGTTGTCGAGGTTCTTGCCGATCTTGGTGGCGATGACGGTGCTGTCGCGCGTTCGGCGCGAGCGCAGCCAGGACCCGATGATCACCTCGCTGCGGCCGGAGGTGTAGCTGTCGGCCGTGTCGAGGAAGTTGCCGGCCAGGTCGCGGTGGCGGTCGAGGATGCGGTGGCTCGTGGCGCCGTCTGCCGTCCACCCGAACACGCTCGTGCCGAGTGCCAGCGGGTGCACGGTGAGGTCGGTGTCGGCAATCGTGCGGCGAAGCGCCAGGGGGGACGCCCCGGTCGCGGGGGCGGCCTGCGGGACGTACAGATCCGGGATCGCGAGCGGGGGCGGGGGCAGAAAAACCGCCTGCGGGGCGGTCGGGCTGGACGTCGAGATCGGAGCCGGGCCCTGTCCGGTCGGATGAGCGGGCATGCTGGTGGTCGTACGGCGGGAACCATGCATGCCCGGACGCGGCATCCGTCGTCTCCCTTCGGTTGAGCCGAGGTTATCCCCGGGGCCGAACGTTGCGAAGGACACGCCTGGACCGTTACCAAACCGTGCGCGCATCGGCCCTGAACCCCGCCGCCGGAAGCGGAGAACCAGTTCCCAGAGTGTGAAGTTAGAATTGGGGGAACCGATTCCTGAGTAGCGGCCGCCCAGGCAACGCCCCCCGCCTGCCCGAATCATCCGCGAAAGAAGGATCCATGACGCAGCTCGCCGGCGTGTCCACGCCCGAGGTACTGAAAGAAGCGCGCAGGCGACGCACGTTCGCCGTGATTTCGCACCCCGACGCGGGGAAGTCGACGCTCACCGAGGCCCTGCTGCTGCACGCGCGGGCCATCACCACGGCCGGCGCCACACACGGCAAGGCCGGCCGACGCGGCACCGTCTCCGACTGGATGGCGATGGAGCAGGCCCGCGGCATCTCCGTGACCAGCGCGGCGATCCAGTTCGAGTACCGCGACACCGTGATCAATCTGGTGGACACCCCCGGGCACGCCGACTTCTCCGAGGACACCTTCCGCGTGCTCTCCGCCGTCGACGCCGCAGTCATGCTCGTCGACGCCAGCAAGGGTCTCGAGGTGCAGACCATGAAGCTCTTCGAGGTGTGCAAGCAGCGCGGCCTACCGGTGATCACGGTCATCAACAAGTGGGACCGTCCCGGTGCCGAGGCGCTGGACCTGATGGACGAGATCCGGGAGCGCACGGGACTCCTACCCACTCCCCTGACCTGGCCCGTCGGGATCGCCGGTGACTTCCGCGGCGTGATCGACCGGTCCTCGCACGAATTCATCCGCTTTCACCGCACCGCCGGCGGAACGAAAGCCGCCGAACCCGAGCGCTTGAGTGTGGCCGTCGCGGCCGCCGAGGAGGGCGCAGCCTGGGTCACCGCCACCGAGGAGTCCGAGCTGCTCGCCGAGGAGAGCCAGGACCACGATGAGGCCCGCTTCCTCGCGAACGAGACCACCCCGGTGCTGTTCGCCGCGGCCGTGCTCAACTTCGGCGTGCAGCACATTCTGGACACCCTCGTGGACTTCGCGCCGGCCGCGGAAGCCCGGGAGGACGCATCCGGTGGCCACCGCCCCGTGGACAGCGCCTTCTCCGGTTTCGTGTTCAAGGTGCAGTCCGGTATGAACGCCTCGCACCGCGACCACGTCGCGTTCGTGCGGGTCTGTTCGGGTCAGTTCCGGCGCGGGATGATCGTGACCCACGCGGCCAGCGGGCGGCCGTTCGCCACCAAGTACGCGCAGCACCTGTTCGGGCGCGAGCGGGAGGTGGCCGACGAGGCCTGGCCCGGCGACATCGTCGGCCTGGTCAATGCCTCCGCCCTACGGGTGGGCGACTCGATCTTCGAGATCGAACCGGTGGAATACCCGCCGCTGCCGATGTTCGCGCCCGAGCACTTCCGGGTGGTGCGGTCGGCGGACTCCAGCAAGCACAAGCAGTTCCGTCGCGGCATAGACCAGCTTGACCACGAGGGTGTCATTCAGGTGCTGCGGTCGGAGCTGCGCGGCGACCAGGCGCCGGTGCTCGGCGCGGTCGGGCCGATGCAGTTTGAGGTTGTGGAGGAACGGATGACCCACGACTTCGGCGCCGCCATTCGCACCGAGGCTCTGCCCTACCAGCTGGCCCGGCGCACCGACCGCGCGAGCGCCGAGATCCTCGGCCACGACCGCCAGGTCGAGGTGCTGATGCGCTCCGACGGCACGCTGCTCGCCCTGTTCAGCACTCCGTGGCGGCTGCGCAACACCGTGCGCGACCACCCCGAGCTGATGCTGGAAGACCTCGCCACGGGCAGCAACGAGGTCCCCGCCGCGTACTAGGCGAGTCGGTCCTGATTCGCAGGCCAGCAGCCCGAACGAATTCGACGGAGATTCTGCCGAAAACCGGCCCAAACCGGCCGGAAAACCGGATTCAGGCCAGAATCTCCGTCGAATTGGTTTGACGCCGCGAGGGCGGCGGCCAGCACGAGGGCAGCGGTCAGGCGGATGCCGTCGGGCATGGGGTCAGCGGGTCAGGTCGCGCGGCGGCTCCGTGAACTCGTCTCCGCCGTACTTTTCGTTGGCGACGCCCATCATCTCGGGCCACATCCGGTGCCGGGCCGTGGCCGCCTGCCCGCTCTCGAAATATGTCTCCCGCTGGTCTTCGCCGACCCCGGACACGTTCATGACGCCCACGATGGTGGCGACCTTCGTGCTCGCACCGGCCATCCAGGTGTCCCCGTTCTCATCGGTGGTGCCGGTCTTGCCGATCATCGGCACCTGCGGGTCGGTGTCGTAGTACGACGGGCTACCCGAGCCTCTGGTCATCACGCGCTCCATCGCGTAGCTCATGGCCGCGGCAACCTCGGGGGTGACGGACTGCGTGCAATTCGACTGCGGGGCGGGAAGTTCGGCTCCGTCGGGGCCGGTGATCCGGTCGATCACGATCGGCGTGCAGGTGACGCCATTGTTGGCGATCCCCGCGTAGGCGGCGGCCATCGTCAGCGGCGCGATCTCGTTGGTGCCCAGCACCGCGGACGCGCCCTGTTCCAGCGCGCCACCATCGGCGCGGTGCACGCCGAAGGCTTCGGCCGTCTTGCGGATGCCGCAAAGGTCGAGTTCCTTGGCCATTCCGATGAAGCCGGTATTGATCGAGTCGATGGTCGATTCCAGGGCGGAATAGGAGGAATCGTCATCCGAGGAGGAGTCGTTGCCGGGCGCAAAGCTCTCGCCGTAGTCCTGGGGACCGTTGCAACTGTCCTCGAAGGTTCCCCACTCGTCGCGTTCCCAGGCGCTGACCGAGTCGGCGAGCGAATTACCCTGAGTGAGCCATTCGGCGAGGGTGAAAACCTTGTAGGTCGACCCGGTCTGGAATCCGTTGGAGCCGCCCTGGTCGAGATCGGTGTTGTAGTTGATGCCGGTGAAGTTCGCTCCGGTGTCGGCCGGGTCCTGGCTATAGTCCTTGTTCTGGGTCATGGCCAGCACCCGCCCTGTACCGACGCCCACGCTCGTGATCACGCCGCCGACATCCCAGTCCTCGAAGGTCTTGGGCACGTTCTCGGCCATGGTGCTCTCTGCCGCGCTCTGCAGGACGGGGTCGAGGGTCGTGTACACGTTGTAGCCGCCGAGCCGGAAGTTGGCCAGGCGGGCATCGGCATCCGCCCCGAAGGCCGGATCGTTCCGGAGGGTCTGGAGCACCAGGTCGCAGAAGTAGGCGCTTCCGCCCGCGGTGCGGCACCCCGTGCTCGGTTCGGTGATGGTCGGTTCGATCGGAGCGCTGATCGCGGCGTCGTGGTCCGCCGTGCTGATCTTCTCGTTCTCCTGCATCTCGTCGAGGATGTAGTCACGGCGTTCTTTGTTGGCCGCGTACCCGTTGGCGGCGCCGTTGGTCGTGCTGTCGGGTTCATCGAGCTGGAACTTGACCGGGTTGTTCACGATCGCAACGAGGCTCGCGGCCTGCGGCAGCGTCAGCGCGGCCGCGGTCGTGTTGAAATAGTAGTTGGCGGCCGCCTCGATGCCGTAGACGGATCCACCGAAGCCGGTGATGTTCAGGTACTGCCGCAGGATGTCGTCCTTGGAGGACTTCTTCTCCAGACCGACGGCGAGGCTCATTTCCTTGAGTTTGCGCCACGGGCTGGTCTCCGTGGCCGCGTCGTAGCAAATCATGCGCTCGGCGTCGTCGGAAAGGGACTCGCACTGCTGCACGAGCACATTTTTCACGTACTGCTGGGTGATCGAGGATCCGCCGCGGACGTCGCCGGTGAACAGCGTGGTGACGGCGCCGGTGAGGCTGCCCCAGATGTTCACGCCGCCGTGCTCGTAGAATCCCGGGTCCTCGCCGGAGGTCGCCGCATCCTTCACGTACTGGCTGATCGCATCCGAACTCACTTCGACCCGGTTCTGGTCATAGAAGGAGGCGAGCAGATAGGGCGAACCGTCACTCGCGGTGGCGTAGATGTTGCTCTTCTGCGACAACCGGCCGATTGACAGGTCGTCGGGCAGATTGACCACGGCCACGATCGCCGTCGTCGCCAGCAGGGCCACGATGACACTGAGCGCGATCAGCACACGCGAACGCCGTCGGGACCGACGGGCGTTCTTCCTACCGGACATTTCAGGGGTCATGAGCGCCGAGTCGTTTCTGGTTGCGAAGGAAGCGGGAGGGCCACCGGGCTGAACGGCCCGGCGACCCGGCGGCTACAATCAGGCGTCGACGACGACCGAGGTGATGACCGGGATGCGGCGGTACTTGCGCTGCATCCAGCGGGTCAGACTCTGCGTGAAGATGTCTTCGAGCTCTGCGCCGTTGACGATCTTGACCTTGTTCGCGGCGCGCAGGGCGTCATCGATGGACTTGGTCGCGCCCTGGATCCACTCGTTGTCCTGCACGAAGCCGCGGGCGATGAACTCGACCGGCTCGGTGAGAAGCCCGGTTCGGGTGTCGAGGATGCCGAGGATCGTGACCGCGCCGTCGTTGGAGAGCTGCACGCGGTCGGCGAGAGCCTCCTCGGAGCCGCCGCCGCCGACCGTCATACCGTGCACGAAGACGAGCTCGGCAGCCACGCGGCCGGTGACTTTCGCGACACCGTCGACGAGGTCGACGACCACGCCGTCTTCGACGACGAGGACCTGGTCCTCGGGGACGCCCGTGCGGATGGCCAGATCGGCATTGGACTTGAGGTGGCGCCATTCGCCGTGGTACGGGATGACGTTCTTGGGTTTGACGATGTTGTAGACATAGACGAGTTCGCCGGCCGACGCATGGCCGGAGACGTGCACCTTGGCATTGCCCTTGTGCACGACGTTGGCACCCCAGCGGGTGAGGCCGTTGATGACCCGGTAAATCGAGTTCTCGTTTCCGGGGATCAGCGAACTGGCCAGCAGAACGGTGTCGCCCTCGCCGATCTTGATGGTGTGCTCGCGGTTGGCCATGCGGGCCAGCGCGGCCATGGGCTCACCCTGCGAACCGGTGCAGATCAGGACGACCTTGTCGTCCTTCATCCGGTCGAAGGCCTTGACGTCAACCAGGAGGCCCTTGGGCACCTGCAGGAAGCCCAGTTTCTCGGCGATGCCCATGTTGCGCACCATCGAGCGGCCGACGAAGGCCACCTTGCGGTTGTGGCGGGCGGCGGCGTCGATGACCTGCTGGATGCGGTGCACGTGACTGGCGAAGCTGGAAACGATGATCCGGCGAGGAGCGGTGCGGAAGACGGCGTCGATGGCCGGGCGGATGTCTTCCTCGGTCACCGTGAACCCGGGAACCTCGGCGTTGGTCGAGTCGGTCAGAAACAGGTCGACGCCCTCTTCTCCGAGCCGGGCGAAGCCGGGGAGGTCGGTAAGGCGGTTGTCGAGGGGGAACTGGTCCATCTTGAAGTCGCCGGTGACGAGCACGAGGCCGGCCTCAGTGCGGATCGCGACGGCGAGTCCGTCGGGGATCGAGTGGTTCACGGCGAGGAACTCGAGGTCGAACGGGCCGGCCTTGCGGCGCTGACCCTCCTTGACCTCGATCAGGCGCGGCGTGATGCGGTGCTCTTCGAGCTTCGCTGTGACGAAGGCCAGGGTCAGCTGTGATCCGATGACGGGGATGTCCTTGCGCTCGCGCAGCAGGTACGGCACGCCGCCGATGTGGTCTTCGTGGCCGTGGGTGAGCACGATGGCCTCGATGTCCTGGAGGCGGTCGCGCAGCGACGAGAAGTCGGGCAGGATCACGTTGATGCCGGGCTGGGTCTCTTCGGGGAAGAGAACGCCGCAGTCCACGATCAGGAGCTTGCCCTTGTGTTCGAAGACCGTCATGTTGCGGCCGATCTCGCCGAGACCGCCGAGCGGGGTGACGCGGAGGCCGCGCCTGGGCAGCTGCGGCGGCGTGGACAGGTCGAGCGGGTGCTTGGTCAAAAAAACTCATTTCTCAGTGTGAAAACGCGCGCGTCGCGGGCGTGTCTCGCGTAGTGGACCGTGGTCGGGTCCTGGTGAACGGATGTTCTGGTGAACAGATCGTGCAAAGTCTGGATTCGGGCGGCCGCGCCCGGGGCGGACGCTAATGTCCGATCGGGTCGGAGTCGAGGCTGAGTCCGAAGGCGGTGGCGTCAGGTCCGTGAAGTCATCGACACGGCAGTCGAGAGGGCACGGATGATGCTCATGACGCCTCATTCTATCGCAGCCGGGTCAGCCCCTTCACCGCTCCCCTGCCCAGCCTTCTCGAAGGCAGCACCGGTAGCGTCAGCCGCATGTCTGCCTCAGAGCTGTATTCGACCCCACTCACCCTCATCGACGGCACGGAAACGACCTTCGGCCAGTTCGGCGGCAAGGCCGTCCTGGTCGTGAACGTCGCCTCGAAATGTGGGTTCACTCCGCAGTACGCCGGTCTCGAAGCGCTCTACCAGAAGTACCAGCACGAGGGACTCGTCGTGCTCGGCCTTCCCTGCAACCAGTTCATGGGACAGGAGCCAGGGGCCGAGGCGGACATCGAGTCGTTCTGCCAGAAGAACTACGGCGTCACCTTCCCGCTGAGCGTGAAGGTCGACGTGCGCGGCAGGCACCAGCACCCGCTCTACGCTCAGCTGACCAAGTTCAAGTCGGGCCTGCTGCCCGGTCTGATCAAGTGGAACTTCGAGAAGTTCTTGGTGAGTCCCGAGGGTGAGATCGTCAACCGCTTCGCGTCGACGGTCGAGCCGGAGTCCGACGAGATCGTGCAGGCGATCGAGAAGACCCTCGCGGCCAACGCCGCCTAAGAGCCCACCGAGCCGGTTGACGCCCCTGGCTCCCCCGGGGTGGATGGGCCCCGGCCGAGCCCGCGCGTGCGGTCAACTCAGGACATCCGTCGCCCTCGTGAACCTGCCGCCCCGGACCAGTGCGGAACCGGCGCGGATGCCCGGCGTGGCCAGACGTATCTCCTGACTAAGCCACAAGGCGCCGCGGATATGCCGCAGGGCTTACGCGGTTCGGGCAATCAGCGGTCGCCCCGCGCTGCGCCGTGAACGAATTCGACGCCGAACAAAGGCAGCTAGTGGTCCACCGAGTCGGCCGGAGCCGATCCCGTCGGAAATCCCGGTTCCGGCGGGACGGTCGCCGCCCGCCGCAGCACCGCCTCGGCGTGGCGCAGCAGGGGTGCGTCGATCATGCGCCCCTGGTAGGCGAACACGCCCCCCTCTCCCGCGGCCGCCTCCAGGATTTGCCACGCCGCCGTGACCTCGGCAGGCGTGGGCCGGTAGGCGGCCCGGATGACGGGCACCTGGCTGGGGTGGATGCAGGCGGTGGCGCGAAATCCGCTCGCGACCGCATCCACCACCTCGGCCTGCAGACCCTCGAGGTCGGGGATGGCCAGGAACACGCCGTCCACGGCCGCCTTGTCGTTGGCCCCGGCCGCCAGGAGCACAGCGGACCGAGCATGGCGGGCGATGGCGCGGTAGCTGCCGTCGGGGAACCGGCTCGAGCTGCCGCCGAGCGAGGCCACCAGGTCGTCGGCACCCCACATCAGCGCCACCACATTGGGCTCGGCCGCAATCGAGGGGGCGGCGAGCACCCCCGCGGCGGTCTCGCAGAGTGCGATCACCTCGAACCGGGCGAGAGCGGCGAGGTGGGCGGCGCTCACGGTCTTCGGCAGCATCACGTAGCGGTACAGGGTGTCGTCGAGGGCGGCGAGGTCAAGCTGGAAGTCGGGCGTGTCGGCCGGGTTGACGCGCACGACAGTGCGTTCGGGGTCGAGCGGATGGCTGACCAGCAGGCCGCGAGCGCGTGCCCGGTTGCCGGGCAGGAGCGCATCCTCCAGGTCGAGGATCACGGCATCCGCCCGCTCCGCCGCCTTGCGATACCGGTCGGGGCGGTCGGCCGGGCAGAACAGCAGCGCGGGTCCAAGGTCGAAGCTCATTGGACGGCCGCCCGGCACCAGACCAGCACCGTGCGCTCGGCCGTGGCCACCACGTCGCCCTCCTGGTTACGACCGGTGTGCCGAAGCGTGACCAGCCCCTGGCCCGGCCGGGACGCCGACAGCCGGCGGGCGGTGACGATCGTGTCGGAGTAGAGGGTGTCGCCGTGGAAAAGCGGATGCGGGAACGTCACCTCCCCGAAGCCGAGGTTCGCCACGATCGTGCCCTGCGTCAGCTGCGCGACCGAACTGCCCACCAGCGTCGCCAACGTGAACATCGAGTTGACCAGGCGCTGCCCGAACGGCTGGGTGGCCGCCCACGCCGCGTCGAGGTGCAGTGCCTGCGAGTTCATGGTCAGCGTGCTGAAGAGCACGTTGTCGGCCTCGGTCACCGTGCGACCGGGGCTGTGCCGGTAGCGGGCCTCGAGGTCGAATTCCTCGTAATACAGCCCGCGCTGCTCGATCGTGCGTCGTTCGTCGTTCATTTTCCTCCCGCCTAACCGGTGAACCCAAGCGCCCGCGAGATGACCATCAGCTGAACCTCGGTAGTGCCTTCACCGAGCTCGAGCACCTTCGAGTCGCGGTAATGCCTCGCCACCGGGTTCTCGTTCAGGAACCCGTAGCCGCCAAAGATCTGGGTCGCGTCGCGGGCGTTGTCCATGGCGGCTTCGCTTCCCACCATTTTGGCAATCGAGGCCTCCATTTTGAAGGGGTGTCCATGCACCATTTTCATGGCCGCGTCGTAGTAGGCGAGGCGGGCCGTGTACACGCGAGCCTGCATCCGTGCGATCTTGAACGCGATGTGCTGGTTGGAGCCGATCGACCGGCCGAACACATTGCGGGTGTTGGCGTAACGGATGGACTCCTCGAGGCAGCCCTGCGCCGCACCCGTGCACAGCGCGGCGAAGGCGATGCGCCCCTCGTCGAGGGTCTGCACGAAGTTGGCGAAGCCGCGGCCGCGTTCGCCGAGCAGGTTGGCCTCGGGCACGCGCACGTTCTCGAAGAGCAGCGGATGCGTGTCGGAGGTGTGCCAGCCCACCTTGTCATAAGCCGGCAGCGCCGTGAACCCCGGGGTCGGGGTGGGCACGAGGATGGCCGTGAGCTCCTTCTTCACCGAGCCGTCGGGGCGCTCGGACTCGCCGGTGACGGCTGTCACGGTGACCAGCCGGGTGATCTCGGAACCGGAGTTGGTGATGAACTGCTTCGTGCCGTTGATCACCCATTCACTGCCGGAAAGCTCGGCCGTGGTCTTCGTGCCGGCGGCGTCGGAGCCGGCATCCGCCTCGGTCAACCCGAACGCGGCGAGCGCACGCCCGCTGGTCAGCAGCGGCACCCACTCCTGCTTCTGCGCCTCGGTTCCGCGCCGGTAGACGGGCATGATGCCGAGCCCCACGCCGGCCTCGAGGGTGACGGCGATGGACTGGTCGATCCGGGCAAGCTGCTCGACCGCGAGGCAGAGCGCGAAGTAGTCCTGGCCCTGGCCGCCGTACTCCTTCGGGAATGGCAGGCCGAACAGGCCCAACTCCCCCATCTGGGCGATGATGTCATAGGGCAGGCTGCGCTTGGTGTCGTACTCGTAGGCGGCCGGCGCTACGACCATGTCGGCGAAGTCGCGCACGGTGTCGCTGAGCTGCTGCTGCTGCTCGGTCAGTTCCTGTTTCACGTTGGGTCTCCCTTGACTGGCGTGGCTGGTGGTGTGGCTTCCGTCCCGGTGGTCACGGCGGTGGCGGCGACTGTGGCGACGATCTGGTCGAGGCGCACGAGGTCACCCGGGCGCACGCCGATGGTGAGCCGGCCATCCGTTTCGGCCAGCAGATGGTGCTCCATTTTCATGGCCTCCACGGTGAGGATGCGCTGGCCGGCGACGATCAGGTCGCCCGTGGCGAGGTGCACGGCAACCACGGTCCCGGGCATCGGCGAGCGCACCTCCGGCCGGGCCGCCCCGGCCTCTCCCCCGGCCCGGTCGAGGCCGGTGAGGCGGTCGACGAGCTGCTCGGCCCGGGAGCGGTGCACCAGCTCGGTGCCAAAACCGCTCTGGCCGAGCCAGAGGCGCGGGCCGTCGGACACGAGCTGCAGCACCTCAAGGCGGCCGCCCAGTTCACAGGCGAAGGTGTCGGCGTGGCCGGTGACGGGCGCGAGTCGGCCGGGAACGGGCATCCGTTCGTCGACGGCCACGGTCAGGCCGTCCGGGCCGGTCAGCACGGCAACGTCGACGGTTTCGGTGGCGCTGACCCGCAGGCTGTAGTGCACCGGCCGGGCCGGACCGAGCCGCCAGCCGCTCGGCTGTGCCCACAGGCCGGCGGCGGCGCTCGTCGTGCCGGTGCCCGCGGCGTCGGCGCCC
>NZ_SOGZ01000049.1:0-90229 GCF_004403145.1 Cryobacterium sp. TMT1-62
AGTCAGAAACCTAGACAGGAAGCGGCGTGCGGCCGTTAAGGCGCTCCGCAACACCCACAGATGAAGCAGGAGAGCCATAATCTCCGTCGAATTCGTTCGGGGCACGGGCGTGTGACAGGGCGGGCCGGAGTCAGGCGTGCTCGGCTAGGCCGCGTGTGGCTCCGGCACTGCCCAGCGGATGGCGCGCAGGCCGGACCTGGTGGCGTGCGTATCGTCATGGCCGCTCTGCCGTCGGCATTCCACGAGGTCGTTCGTCGGGGTGATGTGCGGGTCGCGGCACGAGCTGGCGTAGCTGGTGTAATCCGTTTCGAGCAACAGCTGATCGTCGGTGAGGTGTTTGTCGGTCATCGATCTGCGTTCCTGGTTCAGGCGCACAGGCCGAGTTTCCCACGACGGTTGCGCGCAGTGCTGCCCGTGTTCTCTGGCACGTTCTGGTGCGGCCGGGCTGAGTGATTGCGTCATAGCGTACGTTGGCAGACGCCGAATGTCTCCACAATGTCGAGTACTGGTCATTTCATCCACCTGACCGAAACCCGCCCGGCCCGCGAGCGGCGACATCCGTCGACCACAGGTCGACCGAGTCCTGAGACGAGCAATCGGGTCAGCGGAAGGCGCTGATCCCGGTGAGGTCCCGCCCGATCAGGAGCGACTGCACGCTTTCGGTGCCCTCGTAGGTGTGCAGCGACTCGATGTCGGCGAGGTGCTGGATGACGTGGTTTTCGAGCAGGATGCCGTTGCCACCGAGCATGTCACGGGCCATCGACGCAATCTCCCGCGCCGCCCTGGTGTTGTGATACTTCGCCAGCGACGCCTGGATCGGGCGCAGCGTTCCGGCGCCGTCGAGCTCAGCCAGACGCAAGCAGTGCAGCTGCATCGACGTGAGCCGGGACAGCATCATGGTCAGGCGCTCCTGCACGAGCTGGAAACCGGCGAGCGGCTTACCGAACTGGATGCGCTGGGTCGAGTAGTTCAGAGCCGCCTCGAACACCGCCGTGGCGTGGCCGAGGGCCGACCAGGCCACTCCGAGCCGGGTCGCGAAGAGCACCGTGGAGGCGTCCTTGAACGTGTGGGTGCCCGGCAGCACGGCGTCCAGCGGGATCCGCACATCCGTGAGGGTGATCCGAGCCTGGTGGATGGCGCGCAGGGACCCCTTCCCGGTGATCGTCTCTCCGTGATACCCGGGGGTGTCCTGTTCCACCAGGAAGCCGCGCACATTGCCGTCGTCGTCGCGAGCCCAGACCACCGTCACGTCGCCGACCGAGCCGTTGCCGATCCACTTCTTCTCGCCGTTGAGCACCCATTCGTCGCCGTCGCGCTGTGCGGTGGTCTCCAGGCCGACCGAGTCGGAGCCGTGGTCCGGTTCGGTCAGGGCGAAGGCGCCGAGTTTCTCGGCGCGGGCCAGCGGCACCAGCCAGCGTTCCTGCTGCTCCGGGCTGCCGAAGAGGGCGATACTGCGCAGGGCCAGCCCGCCCTGCACGGCGACCACGGTACCCATCGAGCCATCGCCGCGGGAGATCTCCATGTTGACGAGCCCGGCCGCGAGCGGCGACATGGGACTCAGTCCGGGGCCGACGACACCGTCGGTGAGAAGGTCGAGCTCGCCGAGTCTACGGGCCAGGTGCAGCGGGTACTCGGCTTTGTCCCACGCAGTCGTCAACTCGTCCAGCGACTCGGTGGCAAAACTGCGGGCGCGGTCCCAGAAGGCCCGGTCAGTTTGAGGCACGTCGGCGAATACGCCGTAGTAGTCGGTGTCGAGGGGCGTGGATACGTCGTAGTCGGGCACGGTTTCCCTTTCGTGGAGGACAGCGAAGTCGGGCAGGCCTGATCGGCTGATGTCGTCCGGCACCAGGGAATGAATGCCCTCGTGCGCCGGTCAGAAAATACCCAGGTACAAGTTCTATCTGACACTCAGTCTCAGGTCAAGTGATACTGAGTCTCAGCGGGAGCGCGTCTGGGCGCGCAGCCGCTCCTCGATGGCGCGAGCCAGTTCGGTGGGATCCGTGGCGGCCGGGAAGACGGCGACGACCACGTCGCCCGCGGGTCGCACCTCAGGACCTGGCTCCGCGGCATCCAGGTGGAAAAGCCGTCGCACCTCGGTGAGTTCGGCGGCCAGCGAATACGGGCCGACGTTGTCCGTCGCCCGGATCAAGCGCCGCAGCACGAAGTTGTGGGTGGCCGTCACGGCGGCCGCGAAGCGGATGGCAGTCAGGGGCGGCACACCCGGCACGGTGCTGCGCAGGTAGCTGGCGAACATCCGTTCATACCGGATCGCCATAATGGTTTCCCGGTCCCGCAGCACGGGGGTCTCTCGCAGGACCCGGTCCCGGATGCGCACGATCTCCAGTCGCTCGCGGAACCGCTCGAAGACCATGGCGGCGGCCTCACACACGGCCAGCCAGGGATCCGAATGCGTCGCAGCGAAGTGCTCGTCGATACGGGCGACCAGCTCGTCGTGGTCGGCGAAGATCACGTCGTCCTTGGACCGGAACTGCCGGAAGAAGGTGCTGCGCGAGACCCCGGCCGCCTCGGCGATGTCCACGGTGCTCGTGGCCTCATAGCCGTGCTCCTGGAACAGGCGAACCGCGATGTCGGCAACCTCGACCCGCGAGAGAGGTCTCTGCGGCCCGAGCGGCTCGGCAGCCCGGGAGGATTCGGCAGGCAGGTCTGACATGGTCAGGTGAAATTATCATGGAATGCGCACGAACGGATGCCCTGACAGGCCACCCCCGCTTGCCCGGTGCGGCACGGACGGGCAAGCGGGGGTGGCGAAGGAGTGACCATGGCCGCTGCAGGAACGAGCGCCGGCACCCAGGCAGAGCAGGCGCCGCGAGGGGCGCCGCGCCCTCACGACCTCCTGGATTTCCGTGGCCTTCCTGCCGGTGTTTCTTGTCGACGCCGCACTCCTGAGTGATGCCCTGCTGAGCTGCCGGGATACGAGCGCGGCGGCGAGGAGCCGGTCCCGCTGGGGGCAGCAGCATTGGCCGGCCTCCCGAGCCGTTCTTGTGCTGCTCGCTCCAAGCATTGAGGCGATGGTGTTCGGCTTCAAGGCACGACGCCTCGGCGCATAGCACCCGCAAAAGTGGCTCCGCCACCTCAGCTCTGGTCGCACACGCCGAATCGGAGTAACGTCACCCGCACGGTCAACACAGACGGCAAACTGCCGCGCCGAGAGAGAGCGCTCCATACATGGACTTCAATCCTCAGTGCCAGCAGGCCGCTTGCGCCGGACTCATGCGAACCCGAGCCGTGGCAACCGACACCCTGGCGGATGAAGAGATCTGGTTCCTGTGCGACGAGTGCGGCTCCGAGAAGCACTGGACGAATCTTGCCGACCAGGACGCTCCGCGGCACCACACGAGAGGGTCCTGATCGATCGGTTGCGTAGCTCCCGGAGGGGCCAGAGCTGACCACACCCCGGGGATGCCTGTCGGCACAGGCGGAGCGCCGGGTTAGCTGTCGAACCAATTCGACGGCGATTTTCCTGAAAAACAGCTGTTCAGCAGTGTCTAGGGCCATTTTGGCCCAAATCTCCGTCGAATTCGTTCAGCGGCGTTGCCGCACGGCCTCGGACTCGGAGCAGGACGTTCGGGCACACTGGTCCGGAACGCACGGTGATCCCGCGTAGCGGTCCACTGCTCGTCCACGTCGGCACCAGGAACAACCGCCCCGAAACCCCCAATTCGCGATCCATCATCGCCCACAGCCGTCAGGATTCGCTCATCGAGGCGTACCGGTCAAATTGAACATAGATTTCGAATAGCACTTATCCACAATAGGAAAGACCCTCATTTCTTTGTTCTAATTTTGGTAACCTTTTGTTTGTGATCAACCTCTGGGAAAGCTTCAAAGCGGTTGCCGTGCCCGGCCCGTCCGCGGCGGCCCGGGCGGTCGCTGAGTGGCAGACCCTCGCGGTGGGGCGTGGGGAGTCTCTGCGGTGTTCGGCGGTGTTCGGCGGTGTTCGGCGGTGCGCGGCTTCGACGACGACGACCTGCTGCAGGTGACCGGGGCGGTCGGGGTCCACGGGAGACGGGTGGACGCGGTTCGGGTGGCGGCAGCGGCCGAGGTCGCCGACCGGTCCAGGCCCGACGCGCTCGCCGACAGAGATCTGATCAGCAACGGCGGCCAACAGAAGGCCGTGATCAACGATGGCGGACGCATCATCGCCCGGGGCGCACCGGAGCGTGCTTTACCCGCGCGGAGCGACGGGCCATCCGCATGCTGCGCGGAGCCGCACAGATCATGGCACCACCCCGGCTCGAAACCGGGCCCCACACAGGGCGAAACACAACCAAATCCCGCACCCACACCCACACCGACACCGACACCGACAGCCGCACCGACACCCGCACCCGCACCCGCATGACGGCCACCATCGAACGGAAGAACGCAACCCGGGACGACGAGTAAGGGGGTACTGGGCCCTGGGCTCGACCGGTTCGACCAACATCACGGGGTCCCTGGCCGGGTTGGGTCTCCAGGGTCTCGCACGCTCGACCACCGAGGGGGAGCCGCCGGAAGGACAGCCGGAAGGACAGCCGGAATTGCCCTGGCCCACCGGGTGCCGTAACTTCTGAATCGGTGCTGTTCGCTGCCGCGCCGAGTCGAACCGGAGTTGAACATGACCACAATCGAGCTGCTCGTCTACGCCGACCGCCTGGGCGGCACCATCCACAATCTGCAGACGCTGCTCGACGGACCGCTGAGGGCCTTCGGCAGCGTGCACGTGCTGCCGTTCTACGTTCCCTTCGACGGCGCGGATGCCGGCTTCGACCCGATCGACCACACCGCGGTCGATGCCCGACTGGGCACCTGGGACGACATGCGCAGCCTCGCCGGCACGCGCGGGCTCACCGCGGACCTCATCGTCAACCACGTCTCCTCCTCGTCGGTCGAGTTCATCGACTGGCTGGCCCGTGGCACCGCCTCCACCTCCGAGGGCATGTTCCTCACCTTCGACACCGTGTTCCCGAACGGCGGCACCGAGAAGGACATCACGGCGTTCTACCGGCCGCGACCCGGACTCCCCTTCACCGCCTACCAGGGCGCCGACGGCAGCCGTCACCTCGTCTGGACGACCTTCATGCCCACCCAGGTCGACCTGGACGTGAACCACCCCGCGGCCCTCGCCTATCTGCGTCGGGTGTTGCAGACGCTGGCCGCCGGCGGCGTCACAACGGTGCGGCTCGACGCCGTCGGCTACGCCGTGAAGACCCCCGGAACCGACAGCTTCATGACCGAGCAGACCCTCGAGTTCGCCCGCACGGTCGTGGCCATGGCCCACGAGGAGAGCCTCGAGGTGCTGGTCGAGGTGCACGCGCACTACAGCCAGCAGCTCGCGATCGCCCCGCTGGTCGACCGCGTCTACGACTTCGCGCTGGCACCTCTGCTTCTACATTCGCTCGGCACCGGAACCGTTGACCGCCTCGCGGACTGGCTCAAGATCCGCCCCGCGAACGCCATCACCGTGCTCGACACTCACGACGGTATCGGCGTCATCGACGCGGGCCCGATCGGCGACAAGCCGGGCCTGCTGACCCAGGCCGAGATGATCGACATCTTCGCGCGGGCGGAGCGTGCCACACACGGCCACTCCTCCATCGCATCCGTCGTGCCCGAGTGGTTCACGCTGCCGCACCAGATCAACGCGACGTTCTACAGCGTCCTCGGCGGCGAGGAAGTGCCCTATCTTCTGGCCCGCGCCGTGCAGCACTTCCTGCCCGGCCGACCGCAGGTGTACTACGTGGGACTGCTCGGCGGCCTCGACGACACCGAACTCTTCGAGCGCACCGGCAATGGCCGCGACGTCAACCGCCACGTTTACACGGCGGAGGAGGTCGAACGTGCCCTCGCGACCGACGTGACCCGGGCCCAGCTCGGCCTGACCCGCATCCGCAGCACGCACCCGGCCTTCGACGGCGACTTCTCCTGGACGGCCATCGGCGACGACCGACTCGAACTCCTCTGGACCGGTACGGACGCCGTCGCGCGACTCACCGTGGCCATGACGCTGGACTCACCGAGCCTCCGCATCGAGCTGACGGATGCCGGACGCACGCAAGTGCTCGACACCGTCACATCCGTCGCCGCCTGGGAGCCCCCCCGCGCGCTGACCTATTCGATCGGTCGAGATCGGGCTTGACTGGAGTGTGCCCACACCCCGTACCCGCTGCTACCGCGACGGCTCTCTCGTCGACGAGGATTTCCCGCTCGCCGAGGTGTCTGAGCACCTCGCCCTGTCCGGCGCCGTCGTCTGGGTGGACCTCGCCGATCCCGGCGAAGAGGATCTCGTCAGCCTCGCGGGCGAACTGGGCCTGCACGAGCTGGCGGTCGAAGACGCCCTGACGCTGCGGCAGAGGCCCAAGCTCGACCGCTACCCCGACCACCTGTTCCTGTCCGCGTACTCGGCCGAATTCGGCGTGGCGACCGCTCAGGTCACCACGCACGAGATCGCGGTGTTCATCACCGACCGGGCCTTGGTGACCGTGCACACTGAAGGCTTCGACCTGGAGGCCGTCGTGGCCCGCTGGGATTCGGCCTCCGATCTGGCCCGGAACGGAGTGGCCTTCCTCCTGCACGGGCTGCTCGACCACCTCGTCGACGGCTATTTCGACGCCGTTGAAGCACTGGACGAACAAGTCGAAGAACTCGAGGACCAACTCTTCCTGCCTGGTACCAAGCAGGAAGCGGTGCAGCGGGCCTCCTTCGAACTGCGCAAGAGTCTCGTGACGATACGCCGGGTCATCCTTCCTATGCGCGAGGTCGTGAACACGCTGCTGCGGCGCGATCTGCACCTGCTGCGGGACGAAATGGGTCCCTATTTCCAGGACGTATACGACCATGTGCTTCGCGTCATGGAATGGACGGAGAGCCTGCGTGACCAGGCCACCGCCATCCTTGAGGCGAATCTGGCGATTCAAGGCAACCGGCTCAACGTGATCACGAAGAAGGTGACTGGTTACGCGGCCATCATCGCCGTGCCCACAGCCATCACGGGCTTCTACGGGCAGAACGTGCCCTACCCCGGCTTCGCCCAGCCGTTGGGCTATTACAGCTCGGCCGCGCTGATCGTGGGGCTCTCGGCACTGCTCTACGTGCTGTTCAAGCGCAACGACTGGATCTGACGCTCCATGCGTGAAGAACTTAGTGCTTGAAAGCGTCCTTGACGTTTTCGCCGGCCTTCTTCACACTCGCCGAAGACTGCTCCGCCTTGCCGTCGGCAACCTTGGAATCATCCTTGGTGACCTTGCCCACGGCCTCAGTGGCCTTGCCCTTGAGGTCCTGGGCGGCGTTTTCGATCTTGTCGGATGCACTCATAGCGTCTTCCCTTTCCAGTGGTGTTGCGTCGGTGGCAGCCAGGCGCGCGTGCCCCAGACGTATGCGGTCGCAGCCGTCGAGTCCCCGGCGTCATCATCATCATCGGCCGGACCGACGAGCAACGAATCGAACGTGGGCATGACGGCACCGGCGGATATGCTGTCGTCGACGGCGGGTGAGTGGAACATCGGGAATCCTTCCGTTCTGCGGCTGACAAAGGCTGTCAGTAATACGACGTGTGTTGTGGCATATTTGTCACACGGATTTGTCAAGTAATTTTTGGACACGGCGGGTGAGAGGGTGGAGAAATGATGCCAACGACCCCAATCCGGGCACCGCTCGCATCTCCGTTTGAGTCGTTCACCGACCAGACCCTGGCCGACCGCGCCGCCGACGGGGACATTCGGGCGTTCGAGGCGCTCGTGCGTCGCTACGGCCCGCTGATGCGGGTGTATGCCAGCCGGGTCCTGGGATCAAATGACGAGATGGACGACGTCGTTCAGGAGTCCTTCATCACCGCCTGGCAGCAGCTGCCCACCCTCGACAACGGCGCCGCCGTCAGAAGCTGGTTGATGCGGATCGTGAGCCGGAAAAGCGTCGACCGGCTACGTGCCCGGCGTCCGCACCTCAACGTCGATCTCACCGACGCCCCGGCACCGGAGAGCCACTCCCCCCATAGACTGGCGGAGGTGGAGTCTCAAACCGAAGCTCTGACGCGTGTCCTCGGCGATCTGCCGGAGGACCAGCGCCGTTGCTGGATGCTGCGAGAACTCGCGGAATGCAGCTACGGCGAGATCGCGGAGGAACTGGAACTTCCCGTTTCAACGGTTCGTGGGCTTCTCGCCCGAGCTCGGAAGACTCTGCTCCAAGAGATGGAGGAATGGCGATGATGAACCCCTCCGATGAGCTCGCGGGCCACACCTTCGAAGAACTGAGCGACTACCTCGACCGGGACCGCACCCCCGCAGACCCGAGCATCGACGGCTTCCCCGAGTGCGAGATCGCCCTGCGCGGCATGCAGCGGCTCCGGCGCACGCAGCGCGCCCTGCTCCGGAAAGACGTGGAGCGCGAATCCGAGCGCGAGGACAGCTGGGTCAACTCGATTCTGCAGCACATCAATCTGGAGGCGCGCGCGGGCCGGGACATCCCGATCAGCCACCCCTCCCCCACCGCTCGCCTGAGCGTGACC
The DNA here is from genome assembly GCF_004403145.1 of Cryobacterium sp. TMT1-62. Lineage (NCBI taxonomy): Bacteria > Bacillati > Actinomycetota > Actinomycetes > Micrococcales > Microbacteriaceae > Cryobacterium > Cryobacterium sp. TMT1-62. The sequence goes on from NZ_SOGZ01000049.1 coordinate 8,504, forward strand.
GAAGGTGCGGTGCGCGGCATTCTGCGTGCCGCCGGTGACGGCGTGCCGAACATCATCGTCGGCCGGTGCCGCCTCGACGGCGAGGTCAGCGAGCCCGGCGCACCCGTCACCGTGCGCGTGGATGCCACGGTTCTGGAGGGCAAGAACATTCCACCGCTCGCCGAGCAGCTCCGGGAGGCTCTTTACACCGCACTTAGCCAGCACACGGAACTCGCCGTCGAGGCCGTCGACATCACCATCCGCGACCTGTACCAACCCGTACCCCCGCCGGCGAAAGCGAAAGCGAGCAGCGATGAGTGACGCCCTTGCACCTGGAGCGCCGCCGCCCGACCCCGGGACGCCGGCCCAGCTGACCGCTCAACTCGAGGGGGCGGTGCTGGCAGTCCCCGGCGTGGATGCGCTGTATTCGGCAGCCCCGCTCGTGGCAACCGTGGTCGCCTCGGTGATCGCAACCACCGTCGAAGCCGTGACCGGCAAGCCGCGGTCGACCAGCTCCGTCTCCGTCTCCGTCTCCGTCTCCGAGAGGGAGGGCGGCCTGAAGATCGCGGTCAAGATCGGCGTCGCCGCACCCTTCGCGGCCCCCGACGTGAGCCGCCGCGTGCACGATGCGATCACAGATCAGCTCGACCAGAACGGTAACCCGGTCGTGACCGAGATCGCGGTCACCGTGGCCCGGATCGACTGACCGGGTTCGCGGTCACTCCGGTTGGCCACCGGTCCTCACGGCGGCGTCACACCCCGGGTGTGTAGCGTGAATACCCACACGACCTAAGGAGTCACCAGTGAGTCAGATAATCGACATCGGTATCCCGGATCAGCAGCTCGAGAAGATCGTTCACGGCCTGTCCCGGGTGCTGGCGGACTCGTACACCCTGTACCTCAAGACTCACAGCTACCACTGGAACGTCGTTGGCCCCATGTTCCACTCTCTGCACACCATGTTCATGGACGAGTACACCGAGCTGGCCCTGGCCGTCGACGACATCGCCGAGCGCATCCGTGCACTGGGCACCCCGGCGCCGGGCACCTACCGTGAGTTCACCGAGCTCGCCGTCGTGCGCGAGGACACCGACCTGCCGGATGCCCCGGAGATGCTCCGTCGTCTGGTCGCCGCCCATGAGGCCACGGCCCGCACCATCCGGGAGGTGCTGCCCCTCGCCGAGGGTGCGCCCGACCAGGTCTCCACCGATCTGCTCGTGCGTCGCCTCGACGTGCACGAGAAGACGGCGTGGATGCTGCGCAGCATGCTGGCCTGAGCCTGCCAACTGCATTCAGTCGCCCAGAGCACGGCCGATCCGATCGATCACCTGGCCGACGAGCGCCTGCTGTTCTCCAACGCTGAATTCGACCCACCAGAACGGGGCCGCATCAGCCGCCGCCGACAAGGCGTGTGCCGCCATCGGACCTAGACGTGACGTGACGTGACGTGACGCAACAGGGTGCGCCGGCTGGCCCTGGCGGCGGATGCGACGTCCGCCCCGCTGCAGGCATCGAATTCGCGCTTCCGGAAGAGCCGCAAGGCGATCAGCGCCAGCTCGTTCGGATTCCATGGCACCCGCATTCGCCCCGTACCGTTTGCAGGGCCAGACGGCCATCGTGACCGGTGCGGGGTCCGGGCTCGGCCGGGCCCCGGCCATCCGTTTCGCCAGCGAGGGTGCCCGGGTCATCGCGAGCGATGTGTCCCCGAACGGATAAACCAGTTGGCCGTCCTGCCGGCCGACGGCGGCCAGGCCGCGATCTGGGGCGAGCACGCCCGGACTCGTGCGCTATGCCCCGCGTCGGGCCGCCGCAACCGCGCTTCCAGCCATCGGGTCCCAGGTCGCGCTCGGGCGGCCCAACAGGTAGCCCTGGGCAAGCACGGCGCCGCTGGTGCGGAGACTGTCGAGCTGTTCCGTGGTCTCCACCCCCTCGGCGATCACCTCCACGTCGAGCTTCGACGCCAGCGCCAGGATTCCCTGCACGAGGGAGACGGAGGAGGCGTTGGGAAGGTCCTGAATGAAGCTGCGGTCGATCTTGATCTGGTCGACGGGAAGGGTGTTGAGCCAGGCCAGGGTCGAGAAGCCGGTGCCGAAATCGTCAAGGGAAATGCGGATGCCCAGGCGGCGCAGTTCCACGAGGCGCTCGACGATGCCGGGGAGGTCGACCAGTGACCTGCTCTCCACCACCTCGAGGGTCAGTCGCTCCGGTGCGAGGTCGTTGCGGTTGAGAGCCGTGCGAACCGTCGACACGAGTCGGCAGTCCAGAAGGGTGGCGGCGTCGAGGTTGACCGCGACGCCTAGAGGCCGAGCGCCTAACTGCGGCCACTCGACCACGTCCCGGCACGCGGTCGCGATCACCCACAGATCCATCTCGGTGATGAGGCCGCGTTCCTGCGCCAGCGGCAAGAAGGCGCCCGGGGCCAAAACGCCCAGTCGCGGGTGCGCCCAGCGGATGAGGGCTTCCGCACCCACCACCGTCTCCTCGCCGAAACGGGAGATGTCCACGACAGGTTGGTAGTAGAGCCTCATCTCGTTCGCCTCGACGGCACGGGCCAGCTCGACCAGCAGTGACGTGTCGGTGTCCCCCGGTGATTCCGGGTTCGATGATGCACTGCCCGGCACCTCGGTGCGGGCGACGGCGATCTGATTCCGTCCCGTTCTCTTTGCGTCGTACATCCCGGCGTCGGCCGCGTCGAGGAGCTGCTCGCCGCGACCCCCCTGTCCACTGTGCGAGGCAACACCCACACTGGCGGAGATGCGCACGTGCTGGCCGGCCAGGTGGAAAGGGGGATTCAGGCAGCCGACTACTCGGTGGGCCAGCTCGATGGCCGAATCTTCGCCGTCGAGATCGGTGACAAGCACCGCGAACTCGTCGCCGCCGAGGCGGCCGATAGTGTCATTGGTTCGAACCTCGGCGCGCAGGCGAGCCGCGACCTGCCGCAGCAGCTCGTCCCCGGCGCGATGGCCCAGCCGGTCATTGACGCGTTTGAAGTTGTCGAGGTCGCAGAACAGCACCGCCGTTCGGCTGTGAGGCTGGCACTCTGCCAGGGCGGTGTCGAGCAGCAGCGCGAACAGCGCTCGGTTGGGCAAGCCTGTCAAGGCATCGTGCTGGGATTGGTGCCTCACTGTCTCGAGCAGCCGGGCCCTTTGCATGGCCGTTTCTCCCTGGTGGCTGACACCTTCGATCAGGGTGATGGCCTCCGCCAGGACCTCGGCCGCGACGGGGGCAACCCAGCAGGCCGTTGCGACGCCCATCAACATATCCCCGGCGAGAAGGGGGACGGCGACCACGTTGTGTGAACCGATGGCACGGAGCAGCTCCGCCAGGGCCGGGCTGGCGTCGTCAGCCGTGATCAGAACGCGTTCCTGCCGTCTGAGAACGCCGAGAAGCTCCGGCGTCTGCTCCACAGTCAGCGTCGTACGCATGAAGAATTCGCGATCGGCAGGCTCGAAACCGACGGCTGAGGCAGGGCGAAGCTCACCAAGGTCGGCGTCCCAGAGGAGAACGGATGCCGCGTCACTGCCGACGATCGCCGCCAGTGCCGACGCGATGACTTCCGCGATCGCCTCGACGCTGTCGCTGATCGCCAGTTGGTGGGCGAGGTTGAGCAGTGCGGTCGTGCGAACTCCCTCCCGGCGGGATTCCTCGAGAGCCGTGAACAGGTCCAGGGCTGCGGCCGCGTGTCCGGCGTAGGCCTCGAGCAGGGCCCGATCTCCTAGCATCGCGGTGTGTCCCTCCGTGAACACGGCGGCCAGATGCCCGTGGATCCTGCGATTGGAGGCGATGTCAACGACCAGCGCGCGCTCGCCCAGTTGCTCTCCGCGCAGCATCCGTGCCACGAGATCGGCGCCACGTTCGTCGCCAAGCCCTCGGTGGCGGACCAGCGGCGCGCCGCCCCCGGCAGGTTCGACGATGAGGAGGTATGACGGCGCGAGCACGGCGGAGGCGGCGCGATCGACGATTCGGGCGAGCACCTCGTCGACATCGTCGCTGCTAACGAGGTCAGCCGCGGCCAGTTGCACCTCCCGCACCTTGTCGCGCAGTACGCCGAGGGATGCGTCGACCCAGCGACTCCGCGTGCGCCAGGACCACCAACGCACCCGCGTTGACCAGGTCAGCACGTATTCGCACGCCGGGTAGCCGTCCGATTGGCACTGCGGGTGGCTGATGTGGGCAAGGGCGAGTCCGAAAATGGCCGGCACGGACGAAAACAGTCCCTGGGCGTATTGGCAGTCGAGTCGGGACGGACGATAGCCGTCGTGGAGGCGGTAGCGCACGGTCGCGCTGGTCTGTCCGACCCGGACTGCATCCATCGTCGACGTTGTGGTGAACTTCGGCACCATGCGTGGCAGCTGACGAAAAATTGCTCCAGGTGAGGCGAACACACTCAGGAGCTGCACCAGCACGGGCTGGACGTCACCGCGGACCGCACCGGTACCCACGGTGAACATGGTGTTCGGGTCACCGAGCACCGCGGTTGCGGCCTCGAACAGCCGGATTCGGGTGGCGTAGCTGACCCACGCGGACGTGTTCTGGAGAGTCTTTGCATCCTGCTGTACGCCCGCCCGGGCGAGCACCTCGATGACGGCTCCCTCCCCACCGCGCTCACGCACGTGGCGCAGGAGTAGGCTGATAGTCGTGTTTGCGGTTTCGCGCGGCTCTGTGTCCATCGTCTTGCACCTCTCAACTCTTTATCGACGGGTTTCGGCGTGGGGTAAGCGCGGAAATCGGTTCAGGACCGTCATCCGCTTGTCGAACGCCTCCAATCGTGCCACCAAGATCTCCTGTCGTGACACGTGACGCGCGAATGAAGACGCGATGAGCGAGCGCTACCCCGTCATTTGTGTGCGAGGCTTTTCTGACAGCAGAACGTCCTGATCAATGCCTATCCCGGAACGCTGGAACCGGACTCCGTTTGGATCCACCAGTTCCACGACGCCGCATGGGCACATTCGGGGTCGAGCCGCAATCGTACGACATCGGCCGCGCGGCCAGGGGTCTCGTCGATTTCATCGATCTGGTGCATGCCAAGACTCGCGGCGGACCACCCGTCTACCTCGTGGCGCACTCCATGGGCGGGCTGATCTGCCGCACCGTCCTGCAGCGCGAACTGGCCGACCCCGCCGAAGCGGTGTCGAAACTCTGCACGATCGGGACCCCGCATGGAGGAATCTCCCCCGAGCTCGGCGGGCCGATCGGGGGCTGGCTCATGGACCGGTTCGGGCCGCTGGGCAGCGATATCTTCTCCCCCGGCACATGCAGGAGTACATGCTGTCGGCCACCCACGACCCTGCCCGGGAAACCGACCCGAAAACGGGCCGGTGGGACCCCCGGGCATGGTGGGCTCCTTCCCTCCCTCCCGCATCCTCAGCATCGTCGGCACGAATTCACGCGACTATTCCGTGGCCGCCGGGCTGTCATCCGCGGTCATGGGCGTGCAGAGCGATGGTCTCGTCGCGATCCGCAACGCTTACGTTTACGGGGGCGCGCGGGCCTACATCCATCGCTCCCACTCGGGTCGATACGGCTTGGTCAACTCCGAGGAAACGTACCAGAACCTTTCCCGCTTCCTGTTCGGCGGGTTGCGGGTGGAGGTCGCCCCGCACGGGGTGGAGCTCGATCGCAACGACCGCATCTGGCAGGGCGAGGCGAGGCTGGCCATCCGTGGCGTGCCTGCGCTTATTCATGAGCAGACGGCCGATCATTATTGCCCGATCGATCTGAACGCCACGGAGAAGGGCATCGCCGGGCCCCTGTCACCGGTCCCGTCGATGACAATCTTCCTGCAGCCGAAGAACGTGCGTAAGTGCCGCTACGCCCTCGACCTCAACCTCAACCTCAACCTCAAGATCATCTCACTCAAGGAGACGGGCGGCACCCTCGGTTTCGGGGGACACCTCGAGCAGATCGCGGACTGGCAGGACACGCTCATCGTCGACGTCGAGGTGAACGACAAGGGCGCGGCCAGAAGCGTGATCTGGGAGTGGAACAGCACCCTCGCCGTTCGAATCGCCGAACAAGCAGAGCTGCCCAACCAGCTCGACTGGGCACCGGGCAAGTCCAGCGACGGGCAATGGCAGCTGCCGGTTCCCATCGTCCCGATGGGGCAGGCGGTGCTCGGCAGCCACGCGCGCCTCCAGGTCAGCATCGGCCTCTGGGCCTGAGCGGCCGCCTCGCGCGATCGACCCGATCCTGATCACGCATCACCGCCCGGACCCCACCGGGACGTAGGCGCCCCTGTGAGCCATCCACCCTGGCCCCTTCTCGACCGCGGACCGAGGGCGACAGTCCAGCCCGACGCCGAACGAATTCGACGGAGATTTTGCTCTAGACCGCCCGTTCTCGGTGGGAATGGCCGGATTTTGGCAGAATCTCCGTCGAATTGGTTGGGGGCGCACGGCAGGCAGTCGGGGCGGCTCCGCCCCGAGGCAGGTAGCACCGGCGCACGTCAGGCCGTGGGCCGGTAGCGCCGTGGGGCGGAGGCCTGGGCGACCAGGGCGCGCAGGCTGTCGAGGCTTCCGGTCACAAGACCTTGGGCACGGGCCTGCACGAGCACGTTTTCGATCGCGGTGGCCTCGACGGGGCCGGCCAGCACGGTCAGCCCCGTTCGGTTCGCGGTGAGCTGGCAGAGAAGGTCGTTCTGCGACCCACCGCCGACGATATGCACCGCGCGGATGCTCCTTCCCGACAGCTCGCTCGCGACCCGGAGGGTCTCGGCATAGGCAGCCGCCAGGCTCTCGACGATGCTGCGCATGAGTTCGACCGGGGTGCCCGGCACCGGCAAGCCGTGCTCGGCGCAGTAGGAACGGATGCGCGCCGGCATGTCCCCGGGTGCCAGAAAACGGGGGTCGTCCACGGCGAAGGTCACGTCTGCGAAGAGGCCGGCGCGGCCGAGCCCCTTCACGGAGAGCACGGTGTCGCCCACCGGGGCGACCTCCCGCATCACGGTGATGCGGTCGCAGACGGCGAACACCTCGTCGAAGCGGTGCGAGATGAAGAGGATGCTCGCGCCCTGGGCCCGCAGGTTGCGGGCAACCTGGAACAGGCGCTCCACCTCGATGTCCGACAGCGCGGCGGTCGGCTCATCCATGACGAGCACCGTGGCGCCCTGGGAGATGGCCTTGGCGATCTCGATGATCCGCTGGTCGGCGATCGACAGTCCTTCGGCCGCTCGGTTGGGATCGATGCGCACGCCGAGCTGGTCGAACAGGTCGCGGCGGCCGTGCGCATGGCGGCCCGGCTGATCAGGCCCAGCCGGCCTTTCGGCTGGCGCCCAATGAAGATGTTCTCGGCCACTGTGAGGTCGGGGAACAGGGTGGGTTCCTGATAGATCGCGGAGATGCCGGGGGCCTTGCTGTCGGCCACGGTGCGGAACGACACCGGCTGCCCGTCGACCTGGAACTCGCCGGCGTCGAGGCGGTAGAGCCCGGCCAGGATTTTCACGAGGGTGGACTTGCCGGACCCATTCTCGCCGACCAGGGCATGGATCTCACCGGGGAGGATTTCGATGTTCCCGTCTGCGAGGGCGACGACCGGTCCGAATGGCTCAACGGCACCGACAAGGGTGAATCGTTTCAGAGAACGTGTATTCAGCGAATATACGGATTGGTTGGGGCGTCCGTCGACAGCAGAAAAAGTGCAATCCCCCAAATGAGATTCAACCGAGACTTCGAATAGGTCTCGTGTATTGAGTCGTTTCAATCTGCGGCGCGGTGATTCACACTTCACCTAGAGGCAGCAAAGCGCAAGGCGAAAGGGTGACGATGGCAACGGTGAGTGTGCGCGAAGTCGCGGCTCGCGCCGGGGTGTCGGTCGGCACCGTCTCCAATGTGCTCAACCGGCCGGGCAAGGTTTCCCCGGCAACCGTGGAGCGGGTGCAGACGGCAATCTCCGCCCTCGGCTTCGTGCGCAACGACGCTGCCCGGCGACTGCGGGCCGGCCGCAGCCGCAGCATCGGGCTCGTCGTGCTCGACGTCGCCAACCCGTTCTTCACGGATGTCGCGTGCGGCGCCGAGGACCGGGCCGCCGAAGAGGGTCTCACCCTGCTCCTCGGCAACAGCGACGAGAACATCGACCGAGAGAGTGCCTACCTCGACCTGTTCGAAGAGCAGCGTGTGCACGGCGTCTTGATCTCCCCGCTCGGCGAGGTCGGGGACCGGCTCATGCGGCTGCGCGCCCGCGGCACCCCCACCGTTCCCGTCGACCGGCAGACCGCCGTCCACAGCTTCTCCTCCGTGGCCGTCGACGACGTGGCCGGCGGGCACCTCGCCACGGAGCACCTGGCCTCGATTGGGCGCACCCGGATCGCGTTCGTGGGTGGGCTGCAGAGCATCCGTCAGGTTGCCGACCGGCTGGAGGGCGCGCGGCAGGCCGTGCGGGAGCATCCGAACGTGTCGCTTGAGGTGATCAGCACGGAGTCCCTCTCGGTGCTGCAGGGGCGTTTCGTGGGCGAGCAGTTGCGCGCCCGCGACCCGGTCGACCGGCCGGACGCCGTGTTCGCGGCGAACGACCTGCTCGCCATCGGCGTGCTGCAGGCCCTGAGCATGCTGGGCGATGTGCGGGTCCCCGAAGACGTGGCGCTCATCGGCTACGACGACATCGCTTTCGCGGCGGCAGCCATCGTGCCGCTCTCCTCGATCCACCAGCCGAGCGCCCTGATCGGCCACACGGCCGTCGACCTGCTGCGCGAAGCCGCCGGCGGCGACGATTTCGTGCACGAGCAGATCGAGTTCCAACCGGAGCTGATCGTGCGGGAGTCCACCGCCGGCTGACTGGGTCCCGCTCCTTCCGCCCGGGCATCCGCTGGCGATTCCGCTCCTAAACTTGACCGCATGACACTGCAGCCCCTGCTCAACAAAGACACCCGCCTGTGCATCTCCCTGGCCGCCCGGCCCAGCAATTTCGGCACGCGTTTCCACAATTACCTGTACGCCGAGCTGGGGCTCGATTTCATCTACAAGGCGTTCACCACGACGAATCTTGCCGCCGCGATCGGCGGCGTGCGTGCGTTGGGCATCCGTGGCTGCTCCGTGTCGATGCCCTTCAAGGAAGATGTCATCGCCCTGGTCGACGAGTTGGATGACTCGGCGAGCGCCATCGCGTCGATCAATACGATCGTCAACGACAACGGTTGCCTGCGGGCCTCGAACACGGATTACATCGCCGCCGCCGATCTGATCCGCGCGCGCGCCCTCGACCCGACCACTCCGTTCCTGCTCCGCGGCAGCGGCGGAATGGCGAAGGCCGTCGCCGCGGCCTTCCGCGATTCCGGGTTCGAGCATGGCACCCTGATCGCCAGGAACGAGGCCCGAGGCCGGACTCTCGCCACCGAGCTCGGCTACCGCTGGGCGGCCGAGCCGACCGGTCTCACCGCACCTCTGCTCGTGAACGTCACCCCGATCGGCATGACCGGCGGTGCCGAGGCGAACGACCTGTCCTATTCCGCCGAGGTGATCGCCGACGCGACCTGCGTGTTCGACGTGGTGGCGTTGCCCGCGGAGACTCCGCTCATCCTGGCCGCGCGCGCGGCAGGTAAGACCGTGATCACGGGGGCCGAGGTCATCGCTCTGCAGGCAGCGGAGCAGTTCGAGCGCTACACCGGGGTGCGGCCGGGGCCGGAGCAGGTCGCCGCGGCATCCGCCTTCGCCCGCACTCACGCACGGTAGCGCGCGCCTGAACCAAGTCGACGCCGAAGCAGGTTGCTTCAGTCGGCGTTCACGTGACTTGACCGGGGCCCTCGTTGCCTCCAGGGGATCCTCGTCAGGAAACGCCTCCCCACGAGGACAATCCACCCCGGTAACGACGAATGGCCTCCGAAATCTCGGAGGCCATTCGTTTTAAGACCTGTTCTTAGACCAGAATCAACCAGTTCTGAGCACGACCCTGTGGCGGGTTGTTCCTATAACTCACAGGACGCTAAATCACTGGGCAGTTATTTGGTACTTTCGCGTACATCCTCTGCGCTCTGTCAAATAATCCTCTACCGGCCGAGCAACGTGGCCAACTCGTCGAGCGACTCCCCCGTAATCGTGAACTACTGGGTGACACCCTCGAGTAGGATCGCGAGCTCGTCGAGTTCGACGTCCCAGCCCTCTCGGTTCTGCTCAAGACGTTCGCGACGGTAGCGGGTGCCGCCGGGGAGTGTGTCGAAGCCCGATTCGATCACCGTGACATCCGTCCCGGTACCAGCATCGGCGATGGTGAAGCGCACGTGCGTCGAGTACTCGTCGAGCTCTTCTGCGGGGATTCCCGACCAACGGAAGCCGAACGAGCCGTCGGGCACCACCTCGGTGATTTCGATCGGGAAGCTGCCGTAATCATCCCAGTCGATGCTGCCAGTAGCACCGGGCTCGAGCGTACCCATGATTGCGTATCTGTTCACGGGCGGGAGAACTCCGTGAACGCGAGTGGCAACGCATTAGTGGTTGGTCTAAGTTCCTTGCGGACCGTGCCACGCAGGCAACGCAAGGCAACCCGACTGCCCAAACGGGCATGGGGCCGGTATGTTCAACGACTCGACGTCGGGACCGCGATGTCCACTCCAACTACAAGGCCAACTGGCCACTCAAGGTGCCACCCGGCGCCGCAGACGGCGCAGAACTCGACCCGCCGCTCCGAACATAACCGCGCGCACCCACTCGCCACTCATCACTCCATCGCACGAGCAGGACAATTCGCAGCGCCGAAAAGCGGCCGTTCGAGCATCCCTGGCCGTGCATCGTCATTTAATCCGCAGCCGCCAGCCCGCATGAGTTTCCTCTGCCCTCTGCCTCGCTTCCACTGGAAGTGTTGACCCGTTTTTGCTGGATAAGAGACATTTGTGTCAGAAGTGCCCGCCAGAATGAGCTTGTCTACGTCACATCACGGAAAGATGGCATCATGCCCAAACCGCTTTAAATCATGCTGCTCATTTCGGCGCCCCTCGTCCTTGGCGGAACCACCGGAAGCGGAGTTGCCGCCTTGGCCGCGCTTGCACTGGTTCTGATCGCCAGCCCGATCATCTGGAAGGTCCGCAAGGATCGCTATTTCAGTTCCGACCAGTTCCGACCAGTTCCAAACATTGCGATCCGAGATCGTCGTCGTTGTCGCCGAGCACAACGAGGTCGTGAACTACGTGGCCGAGATCCGCTCGCAAGGCTCATTTGAGCTGGGAGCGTCCTCAGCGGGTCAGTATGCGCACCTGGCCATGTTTGAGAACAACTCGGCGTGGAATAATCGGCGCAACCGCAACGTCTCCGACTACGCGCCGCAAGTGCACAACACATCTCTCCAGGTCGTCCGCAATGCCAGCGTCGAGCCGATCAAGTACGTCATGAAGTACTTCTCCATCAAGGCCGACCAGGAGACCCTGGCTGACGTTCAGCGTGTCGCCGAGGACATCTCACGGCTGGAGGAGGCGGTCTCCAACGTCAAGGGTCGCGAGGCAGAGATCACCGCGAGAATCAATCCGCCGAAGTTTATCCTCAAGCGTTACGCCAACGAGTTCTGGAACCAGATCGGTGCCCACCTGTCTCCCATCGAGGTGCCGTACCCGGTTTACAAATTCCAGTACACCTCCGCAGGAGGCAACAGCGGTCAGGCGTCGACCATCGCACTCGACACTCCCACCCTTGATGCACTGTCCGCGACGCTCGTCCCGAAGATCCGCTGGACGAAGTCGGCCGCTGGGCAACGCGCGCTGATGACGGTGCGACTCCGAGGCGAGATCAAGCAGCGCGACCGCTACGCCTGCTTGCAATGCAGCGTCTCGGTGGCTGCCGAGCCGCACCTTTTGCTCGAGGTCGACCACATCATACCGGTGTCCAAAGGCGGTCTCAGCACGCCCGAAAACCTCCAGACGCTCTGCTGGCGGTGCAACCGAACGAAGGGCTCAAAGGTCCTCGCGTAGCTCAGCGCGGCCAGAGCCGTCATGTTGTTCCTTTCGTGTGCGCCGATGGGCGTTCACTTATCGGGATTCGTCTATCTCCCGACGATGTCCGAGGCGGAGGATGATCACAATTAACTGGTCGTCGTGAAGGCTGTCCTGTCGTAACCGTGGGTTAAACCCTGCTCGGGAGTACCGGTTTATGGCCGCCGAGGCTGAGCATGGTGAGGGCGATCAGGGCGTCGGGGATGTGAAGCCGAACGCGATGCGGGTGATGAGTCGGATCTTGGTGTTCATGGATTCGACCCGGCCGTTGGCTGATCCGACTAAGCCGTGGCGTGCGCGGCGAGCAGTTCTCGGGTGAACGGATGCTGCGGCGCAAGAAATAGCGCCGCAGCCGGTCCCTGCTCCACGACAACGCCATCCTTCATCACGAGGATGTCGTGGCTGAGCGCGCGTACCACTGCGAGGTCGTGCGAGATGAACACCATCGCCAGCCCCGTCGTCTCCTGCAAGGATGCCAGCAGCTTGAGCACCTGGGCCTGAATAGACGCGTCCAGCGCCGACACCGGCTCGTCACAGACCAAGATACTCGGCTGCCGGGCCAGCGCCCTGGCGATCGCCACGCGCTGGCGCTGCCCGCCGGAGAGCTGGTGCGCCCGCCGCCCCAGCAGGGAATCGTTCAGTGCCACCAGCTCGAGTAGCTCGATCGCCCGCGCCCGGCGTTCGCGCCGTCGACGCCGCCCGAGCCGGGTGCCATCCAGAGCGATTGCCTCCGACAGGATCTGCAGTACTGTCGCCCGCGGGTCGAAGGCACTCAGGGAGTCCTGGTGGATGATCTGGATGCCGCCGCGTCGGGCCCGCCGCGTCGATTCCGGCACTCGGCTCCAGGGCTCACCGTGCATCAGAACATCGCCGCGGTCCGGGGTTTCCGTGCCCAGCAGCATCCGTGCCACCGTGCTCTTGCCCGACCCCGACTCGCCCACGATGCCCACGGTGTGGCCGGCACGCAGCTCGAACGAGACCCCGTTCACAGCGTGTAGCTGCGCGGCCGCCTGGCCGTAGGTCTTGGCGAGGTCCCGCGCGGCGAGCACCACGGGGCCGGTGTTCGGCGGGGCCGGCGGTCGGCTCTGCGACGCCGCCGCCAGAAGCTCGCGAGTATACGGATGCTGCGGCGCGGCGAACAGGTCGGCCGCAGGCTGCAACTCGACGAACCGCCCGTCTTTCATCACGGCGATGTCGTCGGCGAGCTGGCGGATAATCGTAAGGTCGTGGCTGATCAGCAGCAGCGCGAGGCCCGACTCCTTCAGCTGGCGCAGCAGGACCACAATCTGGGCCTGAACGGTCACGTCGAGGGCTGTAGTGGGTTCGTCAGCGATCAGCACGGCCGGCGAAGCCGCGAGGGCCGAGGCGATGAGTGCGCGCTGGCGCAGGCCACCAGAAAGTTCGTGCGGGTAGTGACGCACGCGCATGGCGGGCTCTGGTATGGCCACCTGATCGAGCAGCTGCAGCACCCGGCCGGCACGGTCGGCGCGGCCGAGTGTGGGTTCGTGCACCTCGAGGGGTTCGGCCACCTCGGCGCCCACCCGGCGCAGCGGGTCAAGGGAGACGAGGGCGTCCTGGCTCACGAGGCCAACGCGGGCACCGCGCAGGCGTCGCCAAGCCGGCTCGGTCAGGTCTCGAGCGTCAACTCCGGCCACGGTCAGTTCCTCGGCGGTGACCCGTGCGCCCTCCGGGGTGAGTCCGATCAGGCTGCGGCCGGTCACCGTCTTACCGGCACCGGACTCCCCCACTATGCCGAGGCATTGCCCGGCGGCAATGCTGAACGAGACGCCGTCGACCACGGCGGTCGCCGAGCCCGGCAGAACCACGCGCAGGTTGCGCACCGTGATGACGCTCATCGCTGCCGCCGCGCGCTTCGGGCCTGCAGGTGTCGGCCTAGAATGCTTGTCGACACCACGGTGGCGGTGATCACGAGCCCGGGGAACACGGCGATCCACCAGGCGCTGGCGAGAAAATTGCGGCCTTCCGAGAGGATGAGTCCCCACTCCGGCGTTGGCGGCTTCGGCCCGAGGCCGAGGAAGCTCAGGCCGGCTGCGGCAGTGATGGCGGTGCCGACTCCCATGGTGGCCATGACCAGCAGCGGGCCGAGGGTGTTGGGTAGCACGTGGCGCAGCACGGTCACCGCGGGCGACACACCAAGCGTGCGCGCGGCCTCCACGTAGCCGGCGCGCTTGACCACGAGGGTTTGCACCCGGGCGACGCGCGCGTATGAGGGGATCACCGCGAGGGCCACGGCCACGAGCAGGCTCGCCTCCCCCGGGCCGATGATTGCGATCACGATCAGGGCCAGCAGAAACTCCGGGAAGGCCATCACGATCTCGATGGCGCGGCTCAGCACACCGTCGCCGAGGCTGCGCATAAGCCCAGCGAATGAGCCGATCACGAGCCCCACGACCAGAGCGATCAGCGTGGCACCGAAGCCAATGGCGAGCGAGTACCGCGAACCGTAGATCACCCGTGCGAACACGTCGCGGCCAGTCTGGTCCGTTCCAAACGGATGCCCGGGGCCGGGCGCCAGCAGCGCCTCACCGATGTCGGTGCGCAGGGGGTCAGCGGCGGTGAACACCCCGGGCAGAAGGGCCGACACCACGAGGAGCACGAGGAACCCGGCGGCGGCCCAGAGTGCCGGGGCGGGCATCCGCTTGACTCGACGTGACCGGACGGCGACGAGGACGCTCATGCGTAGGCCTGCTTAGTCTCCAGGCGCGGGTCGATGCGGTCGGCGACAAGGTCGACGAGCAGGTTGATCACGGAGAAGGCCACCGCGGCGAGCACGATAATGCCGAGCACCACGGGTACGTCCCGGTCAACGATGGCGTTGAGGGCTACGCGGCCAAGCCCTGGGCGGGCAAAGACGGTCTCGACCAGCACCGACCCGCCGAGCAGCGAGCCGACCATATACCCAGTGAGCGTGATGCTGCTGGCGGCGGCGTGGCGCAGGGTGTGGCGCACGACGAGCCGGGTGTGGCTGGCACCACGGGCACGCACGGTGTCGACGAAGGGCAGCGCTGCTGCGTCATCGAGGCCCTGCCGCAGCACCTGGCTGATGATGCCGGCCACCGGGATGGCGAGGGTCGCTGCTGGCAGGAGGAGAGCGCCGAACCCCACCGTGGCGACGACCGGAAACCAGCCAAGCCCGAAGCCGAAGACGCTAATCAGCACGAGACCGATCCAAAACGTGGGCGACGACACGGCAACGAGTTCGAGCAGGCCGGCCAGCGGTGCTGTGCGCCGGCCGCGCCCGATCAATGCCGACCCGAGCGCGAGCAGGAGCGCGAACACAACGGCGAGGGCCATCAGCTGCACGGTGGGCACGAGTTGCTGGCCGATCACGTCGGCGACGGGTTGCTGCCTGCGGTACGACGTTCCGAGGTCGCCCTGCACGAGGCGGCCGAGGTAGCCGAGGTATTGCACGAGAAGCGGGTCGGCGAGGCCCCAGTCTTCGCGGATCTGGTCGCGTACCTGTGTCGAGACGTTGCCGAGCCCGATGAGCACGTTCACCGGGTCGCCCGGGATCAGCCGCAATGCGAAGAATCCCAGCGTGGCGGCGCCCCACACCACAAGCACCATGCCGCCGAGCCGACCGAGCAGGCGAGCGCCCGGTCGGCCAGCGCCGCGTGCGTGCCCGTGGCGTTCGATCACGGAGCGGTCGTGAGGGACGCCTCGTAAAAGAGCGGCTGCCCGTACAGGTCGAAGCTCAGGTTCTCGATGGTCTTGCTGTATGCGGTGATCGCGGTGGGCACGGTGATCGGAACCATGGCGACGTGGGTAGCGTTCCACTGCTGTAGCTGCTGGTAGAGGGACTCGCGTTCGGCCGGGTCGCTCGTGGCGATGGCGTTGTCGAGAAGCGTGTCAACGACCGGATCGGCGGTGGATGAGCCGTTCTTGTAGCCGCCGCTGTGCAGGTGGGCGCGCAACACGTCGGCGTCGACACTGGGAAAACTCCAGTCTGATAGGTCGTAATTACGCTGGTCGAATGCTTCGTAGTACTGGGCGATTTCACGGTTGTCGCGCACAATTTCAAAGCCGATTTCGCGCAGGTCCGACTGCACGACGTCTCCGAAGCTCGCGTTGGCATCGGAGACAGGGTTATAGGCGAGCCACTGCGCGCTGAGTCGGGCTCCGTCTTTCATGCGGTAGCCCTCGGAGTCGCGCTCGGTCCAGCCGGCCGCGTTGAGCAGGGCATTAGCCTGATCGGGGTCGAAGGCCCAGCTGTCTTCGAGGCTCGGATCGTAGGAGTTCGGGGTGGCCGGGGAGAGGATACTCCACGCGCGTTCCGCCTGCCCCTGGTAGATGCTCTCCACGGCCGGACCGATGTCGACTCCGAGGGCAAAGGCGCGGCGCACATTCTCGTCGGCGAAGACGCCGTGCGCCTCGTTGAGGAACAGGGTGTACGGCAGGCCCGGCATGGTCACGTTTTCGATAGTGAACTCGTCACCGATCTGTCCCACGGCGTTCGGGGTGATGTCGCTGGCGATCTGTGCTTCACCGCTCGTGAGTGCGCCGGTGCGAACCGACGATTCGGGCAGGATGCGGAACTCGAGCGTGTCGATGGCCGGCGCGCCCCGGTGGGTGCTGCCATCCGGTGCCCAGTTATAGTTTTCGTTCGCGGTGAAGACGATGCTCTGGTCTGGCGTGTACTCGCTCAACACGTACGGGCCGGTGCCCACCGAGATGCCGGGGCCGCCGGCGGGCAGCTGGGCTGCGTTCTCACGCAGCGCCGCGGGCGAGTAGAAGCCGAGCTTGGCGGTGCTCACGGCCTGCAAGAACGGGGCGTAGGGCTGGCTGAAGTCGACCCGCACGGTGTACTCGTCAACGACCTCGGTGCCCGCGTAGAAGCCACCGGTTTCGGCGTACCCGATGAGGCTGGCGGCATCCGCTGACGCCGTTTCGGGAGCGACCACGTGCTCGAAGTTGGCCTTGACGGCCTCGGCGTTGAAAGGCTCGCCATCGTGGAAGGTGACGTCATCGCGCAGGTCGAAGGTGTACTGCAGGCCGTCGTCGGAGATCTGCCACGACGTGGCGAGCCACGGCACGAAGGAGCCGTCGGCCTTCTGATAGACGAGCGAATCGAAGGAATTGCGCATCACGAGGGCGGTGGCTTGGAAGGCCGATGAGTGAATGTCCATCTTGCCGCCGCTGAGCGTGCCACCGTTGATGGCGTAGGTCAGGGTAGTGGAGTCGGCCGCGGTGTTCTGGGCGGTGGCACTGCACCCCGTAACCACAGCGACGGTGGCGATAATGGCAGCTGCGGCGCGCAGCCAGGATGTTGTATGGGCGCGAGAGCGCATAAATGGGGTCTCTTTCTCAGGTGCGGATCAAACTAGCAACTAATTGACTCCGCCCATCAAACGTACCTTGCCCGTGGAGCAGGCCGGCCGGAACGAGTGACCGCGTAAACCGCCTTGCGCGAACCCGCGACCAGTCCGAGGTGGAGAAAGTCCTCTGGATGATCGCCGTCGTATTCGCGCCTCTACTCGGCGCGCTCGTTTGGTATTTAGCCGGGCCACACCCATTCGGCCTTCGACTCACACGCCAGGTTCGATAGACCTCGACCTTCATTTCCCTTTGCGGAAGGGGTTCCTTGGCTGGCCTATCGCCGGCTCTCCCCCCGTTTTGATTCCGTCCCGTGATTGCTCGGCCCCTCATGACATCAATTGCACTCCGTGACATGGGGATAAAGTGGGAATCACCGATGGTCGCCTGGTTTCACGCCCACGTGTGCACGGTCGAGGGCGTGGGAGGCAACCGATGGGCACCTTCCTCAGCACGTTTCTCTCCGATTCCGCGGAACTTCCGGAGCTAGCCGATCGTGTTCGTTTGTCCGGGCCGGTGCCGCTTTCGTCGCCTTTGCCTGTCGGGGATCTTGCCGCGGACAGCATCGCAGCGACCAAGCTGATGGCCTCGTTACTGCACCTTGTCCGTTCGGAAGTGCGGGATCCGAAGGCGGATGAAGTTCCGCGGGTGGGCTCTGCGCCGCAACTGGTCGCCGGCGCCTTCCGGAGTGACCAACTATTTCGGTGGAACGGGGACCCCGCGCCAGCGTGGGCGCCCCTGTCCGGATTCTTCGCCTCGAGCGACGGTTGGGTTCGCACTCACGCCAACTATCCCCATCACGAAGCGGCTTTGCGCTCACTACTGAGATTGGATGGCTCCGCCACCACCGAGGCTGTCGCTCGCGCAATTTCGCGCCGCAGCGCCCTCGATCTGGAGGATGAAGCATCAGATTCTGGTGCGGTGATCAGCGCGGTTCGCAGCCCGAGCAGTTGGAGAGGACATCCTCAAGCCCAATCCCTGAAAGCAGCTCCCTTCATCAGCCTGGTGCAGCAGGCAGGAGACTCGGGCCTCCATAGCCTGGGGTCGGCCGACAGACACGCGCCCCTGGAGGGCGTTCGGGTGCTCGACTTGACCCGCGTCATAGCCGGGCCGGTGGCCACTCGCAGCCTCGCGTTCTTCGGGGCAGATGTCCTTCGCATCGACAATCCTGGCATGCCGGAACTCCCCTGGCAGTACCTCGACACCGGGCAAGGGAAGCGTTCCGCGCTCCTTGATCTCGGCTACAAACCGGATCGAGACCGCCTCGAACAGCTACTGACGGAAGCCGACGTTGTTGTCTCGGGATACAGACCGAACAGCCTCAACCAATTCGGCCTCTCGCCGGTCGAACTCCACAACCGCCATCCAGGGCTCGTTATCGGCCGGGTGAGCGCGTGGGGGCAAAGCGGACCTTGGGCCGAGCGCCGAGGATTCGACAGCATCGTCCAAGCAGCCAGCGGCATCGCCCAGATTCACGCAGACGGCACCGGCAGGCCAGGAGCTTTGCCGGCCCAAGCACTGGATCACTCCGCCGGGTACCTACTTGCCGCCGGGATCATGTCAGCACTTCGACGTCGCCACCTCGACGGGCACGGGTGGACCGTCGACATTTCACTGGCCCGGGTCGCTCACGAGCTACTCGCCCAGCCTCATTCCCCGCAGACCGAAGCCGGCCCATATGAGATCCAAACCGTGAACGCGGAAACGTTAGAAGGGACCGTCACCTGTGCCGCACCCGCGATCAGCATTAGCGGCGGTCCGAATCGCTACAGGTGGATCGGCAGCCAGTGGGGAGCGGACCAGCCGGAATGGGCCGAGTCACGATCCGCCAGCGGCGAGCGATAAGTCCCACCCGGAAGGTGCGCCATCGGCAAGTGCAGCATGGCGAAAGCCGCCCGCTGAAGGTTAGTGTCGCGCCATCCCTGTGCAGCGCACCTGTTGGCTGCTGTGGTGCCGGCCATTTCGGCACCGATCACGAACAGGTCGTATTCCTTACTTATGCCGCTCATGCTGTAGTGATCGCATCGCGCAGTTGCTCCAGTGTTGGGGCGCCGGCTAGTCCCGTGGGGGTCTTGTAGATGCGGCAGGCCAGCCCGACCGACGCCGATAGGTCGGGAAAAAGGTCTGTTCCGTCCATCAGCATGCTCGGAGATCCCCGAAAACCGATTGTCTCTGCGTCTTCCAGATTCTCGACCAACCGCCGGGTCACAACGATGCCGGGGCATGCAGCCGCGATCAACGCCAGCCGCTCAGCAGCGATTTTCCAGTTCGGGCACCCATCGAAGTACTGCAACGTAATATCCATGCCTTCACCGTAAACGTTGCACCGCAGTGCAAGGTCAAGTGGTGAAATGGGAATATGCAGATTAGAGACCTGGCCATCGCGAGCGGCGTAACCGCACAGACGATCCGGTTTTATGAGCGGCGCAGCCTGTTGGATCACGCCGAACGTGGGGGGAACGGTTACCGCCACTACAACGAAGCGGCCCTATCGCGCCTGCGGTTCATTCGGTCTGCCCAGACGGCTGGTCTGACATTGGCCGAAATTGGCGGCATCATCACTGTTAGAGAAGCTGGCGAGGTGCCGTGCGAACACGTCTCCAACCTCCTCTTGAAAAGACTTGCGGATGTGCACCGCCGCCAACAAGAACTCGTACTCCTTGAAACAGAGCTGCAACACATCATCGACGCGAGCCAGCATCTCGACCCAGGCGATTGCGAAGCGGGCGGTGTCTGCCACGTCATCACCCACGCTCACCAGTAGCGCGCAACGTTCACCCATGCCATGAAGCGATGCGAATTCACCGCCATCTAGCGCTGCCATTCACACAAAAGAACCGAATCTGTCACCTATGCGGCCACTGATTCCAATTCCCGCAAAGACTGCCGCTCCTTCGAACCCTCATCGGCGGATGACCGCAGGACGACGTGCCTCAGGGCACGCGCCCACCTGGCGCAGCGGGATTTGTGGAAGTACCTACCGATCCTCCGTGACGGATCGAAGCACGAATGACTAGCGGAAGTGTGCGCTGGGCCGGCCCGCCCGGTGGGGCATCTGCTCCTGTCCCGAGTTGCAGGATTGCCAGGGACGAAACGTGAGCGTTGAAGGCAAGACCGCATGGGGACGGCCGAGCCACACCAGTACCTGACCGCGCGCATCGCCGCTGCTGTCGGCACCGAACTGAGCATCCATGGGCGCCACACTCTGCCCACGGTAACGATTGGCATCGCATTGTTTACGGAACACTCGACAATAGCCAGCCTGGTGCGCGACACCGATTCCGACCTGTTCCACGCCAAGCGATCCGGTCGCGGTCATTGGCAGCTCTACAACGACACGATGCGCTCCGAGAGCGGCCCGGTCAAGACTGGGCTTTCGCCCCTACGTCGATGGAGACCTCGGCGATCCGCTTGATCGCTGCGAGGGTTTTCGGTATGCCACCGAGGGCCTGCTGGGTGCGGTCGGTGATCTGAGCGTGCGCCTTTTCGCCGAACTTCTCCTCGAACATGGCGATCCCGTCCGGCAGGAACTCCCAGGACTCGGTGAGCATCGTCCCGGTCTCCGCGGCGGTGAAGCTGAAGCCCCAGCGCACGAAGCTGCCGCCCACCACCCAGGCGAACTCACGTCCGTGCTCTGCCGTCACCACCTCGGACCGGGTCTGCCAGGTCCGGTGTGGGAGCTCGTTGTGCCCGGTGAACCAGGCACCGACCCGACCGGCCTCGGCCTCGTCATCCCACCAGCATGACGTACAGACCGGGCTCCACTCTCCGGTGCGGGTGATGTCGGAGAGTAGGTCATAGAGAAACGCGGCCGACGCCTCGACGATGATGGACTCCTGGTGGCTGAGGGTGCTCGTCTCATTCATGCATTTACCCTAATGGAGGGGGTCATTTCTGCTGCCGCCGGCTGCCGCCGTGCCAGTCTTCTTGCTTTCCGACCGTGTCCGCGTCGACTCCGAACGCGGCCAGCTGTGGCTGCTCGCGCAGGCTGCGCTTGAGTTCGGCAAAACCCGGGAAGCGGGCCAGCCCGACCACGTGGTCCCACAACTCGACCGCCGAGTCCTCGTGTGGCAGCCGGCTGATCACCGGCCCGAAGAAGGCCGCACCGGCGGGCGGCTCGAAGTGGATGATGGGCGTGCCCACGTCTTTTCCCGTCAGCGAGAGTGCCTCGTCCGTCTCCTGCTGGATCTCGATGTCCCATGACTCGTCGTCGAGAGCTTCCGCCAGCTCGGGCGGTAGGCCCGCCTCGGCGAGGATCGGCTCCGCAAACTCACGCGTCCCGCGGAGCTCACGCACCTCACCCTCGGTCCGATGGTTGTCCGGGCCGGGGGCGGTGTCGAAGATGTGGGTCCCGAAGGCGGCGTATAGCGGCGCCATCGCCTCGCGGCCGTGCTCCGCTCGCGCGCGGGCGGCTACCCGCAGGAGCCTGAGTCCGGCGGTGTGTCCAGCTTCGTACTCGGGAGGGAAGTGCGTGTCGTAGTCGACCTGGGCATTGATCAGGCGTAACGAGATGAACCGCCAGTCCACGGTGTAGTCGCGTTGCTCCTGCACCTGCCGCACCCACTTGCTCGTCATCCAGGCGAAGGGGCAGACCGGGTCGAAGTAGAAGTTGATGTCAGCGTCCATGCGTCCACCCTAGGTCAGTGCCGCAAGCACGACCGAGATCGATTTGGCGAGGTGGACTCGATGGGTGCCTCGGGATGACGTATCGCTCAGAGTCGCATTCATTACCTTGGTGCTTACACGGTAAGTGACACGCGCTCCTCCACTTCTGGGCATGTCGTGCGAACGATCGCTGCCGAACGCCACAAACACTTAGCGTCGGGTATTTGAATAGGCCACAAGCCACCCTCGGTTCTCCACCGTTCCGAGCTGTGACTCTGGGGCGGATCCTGGGGCTGCACACTGGCCCTCACCTATGCCGAGTGCTACCCGCAGCACGTGCGCACCCTAGTCCTGGTCTCCGTCACCATGACCCAGCGCAGCGACGTGCGCTGGCTCCGCCACGAGACCGGCCGCTACCTGCCCGAGAAATGACAGCGCTTCCACGAGGGAGTCCCCGCCTCCGAGCGCGACGGTGACCGCGTCGCCGCCTACGACCGCCTACTCAACCACAGCGACGACGCCACAGTGATACGCAGCGCAGCGCTGGTGCGACTGGGGAGACGCCGCCGTCTCGCTCGAACCCGGCTCGGCACCCAGCCCTCGCTTCACCGACCCACATTCCAGCTACAGTTCGCCCGCATCGTGACGCACTACTTCACGCACGGGGCCCGGCTCGAGGAAGACCAACTGCTGCGTAATGATGACCGTCTCGCCGGAATCCCCGGCGTCTTGCTCCACGGCCAGCTCGACCTCGGCGGGCCCGTCGACGTGCCCAGGTGCTGGCACAGGCCGGACCAGATGTAACCCTCCACGTGATCCGTGCAAGTGAACACCAGTGCAACAACGAGACGACCGAGCGTTACGGAGATCCCATGCACCGCAGGAGATGAGGCCGGAACACTAAGCGGGCGGTCTTGAAGCGGTTCGCATCCAAGGTCGCTCTGATCGCTGGATATTTTCACTTAGGAGTGAACCACTCCTGCGCGATCCGGTGTGTCACTTAACCTAGGCGCCTCATATCGGGCGGATTCAAGTGGTGTCTGCAACACCGGTTTGATTGGTTGGGTTCGAGGTTAGCGTGGCGAGGACCTCTGCGGGCGTTCGGTAGCCGTGGCGTTTGCGGGGCCGGCGGTTGAGTTCCGCAGCGACGTTCTCGAGGATCCCGGGCCCGTGAAAGGACAGGTCTGTGCCTTTTGGAAAGTACTCGCGCAAGAGCCCGTTGGTGTTCTCGTTGCTGCCACGCTGCCAGGGCGAGTGCGGATCGCAGAAATAGATCGGCATCCCGGTCGCCATCGTGATTTCCTGGTGTCGAGACATCTCCGCTCCCTGATCCCAGGTGGTCGAACGGCGCAGCTGTTCGGGGAGGGTGTTCATTGCCACGATCATCGCGTCGGCCACGGTGCGAGCGGTGTGATCCCCGGGCAAATGCAGCAGCATCACGTATCCCGTAGTCCGTTCGAGAAGGGTTCCGATCGCGGACTTCGACGAGGTCGAGCCGATGATCAGGTCGCCCTCCCAATGCCCGGGAACGGCGCGGTCCTCGATCTCCGGCGGCCGGTCGGAGATCATCACCATCTCCCGGAACCTCTGCGGCCGCGGACCCTCCGACCGCTGCGGGCGCCGTGTGACACGCCCTGACCGCAACGCGGTGGCAACTTCCAAGCGCAACGATCCGCGGCCCTGCACGTAGAGGGCCTGGTGGATCGTCTCGTGTGACACCTGCATCTCCGGATTCTCCGGATGCTTGACTTTCAGTCGGCCCGCGACCTGTTCCGGGCTGAACCGATCGGTGAGCATCGTGGCGACTTGTTCCCGTAACGCTAATCCGTCCAGCTTCCGGGCTCTTGGCCGCCGAGCCCGTGCCCAGGTCTGCTCCTGCGCGAGCGAGGGCACGTAGCGGCCGGCAACCTGGTTTCTGGCCACTTCCCGGCTGATCGTTGACGGCGCCCGGCCCAGTGCCGCTGCGATGCGGCGCACCAGCCTCACCCGCGCTGACGACGATCTGCACCGGCAGTTCTCCGTCAAGCGGGTTCATGGTCTGAAGACCCCCGAGGGGGAGGTGTCCAACCTGCTACACAGCAGCCTCCAAATCGGTGATGAGGTGGTGCTGAGTGCTCGGTTCGGCGATGTGGTCCCGGAGTTCACCGGCCGGCCGGTGGTTCTCGCCAGCGCTGGAATCGGCGTCACGCCCATGGCGGGCATGCTCTCCCACCTTGTGATGACCGGCAGCCAACGAAAGGTGGCTTTTCTCCACGCTGGCAACTCAGCAAACACCTTTGCCTTGCGTAACCAAATCAGGGCAGACTTGGCAAATTTCCCGACGCATCCCTGATCACCTGGTATGTGGAACCCACGAAATCCACGCAGACTATCGACGGCGAACTCGCCGGATTCATGGACGTCAGCACCATCGAACTGCCCACGGACGCCGAATACTACCTGTGCGGCCCGCTGGTCTTCATGCAATCCGTCCGCAGCGCGCTAATCGCCCGCGGCGTACCCGCAAAAGACATCCAATACGAAGTCTTCGGCCCCGACCTGTGGCTAGCCGACTTCCAATCGTAAGTTGTTCCAACCTGTCGGTCAGTGCGTGGGATGTCAGATGGATTGCCGATAGCCGAAGAACTCATGGTCGTTGTCGTACCCACCCAGACCACCGCCGACCTCGGAGAAGTCTTCGACGAATTCGATGCCCTTAATCCACTTGACCAGCTTGAAACCGAGCTGCACCTCGTTGCGCAACCGCAGCGGAGCACCGTGACCGAACGACAGCGTTTCATCATTCATGTCATAGGCCAGCATGGTCAGTTTGTAACTCATCTGCTCGATCGGTTGAGCGTCGTAGTAAATCCCACCATCAGAACCGACCGCAAAGGAGTAAAAAATCACCCACTTCGCTTCCGGCTTCGGCTTCGCGATGTCAAGAATGGTCTGCATTGAGACGCCGCCCCACTTCGCAACACCCGACCAGCCCTGAATGCAAAAGTGCTGCGTGATTTGCTCGTGGTGTGACAGCGCCCGTAATTGCTCAAGGTCCAACTCCACCGGATTATCAACGAGCCCACCGATTTGCAGCTTGTAATCCGTGAAGGTGCCAGCTTGGAGCTTCTTGTACTCCTCCGATTCCGGGAACTTACCGTTATGCCAGAAATAGGGAGAGATATCTTTCTCCGTGTACTGACCCGGCTTCGAATCGATGTGCTCGAACAACCGCTGCGCGGGACCGATCAGCGCATACCCCACCTTCTGCACCACACGCGGATGCCGGTACGTGAACGGTGTCGCCGCCACCCAGCCGACGATGATGACCACCATCGAGGCGGCGAAGATCAAAAACCCGACCCAGGAGCTGTCGTCCCGTGACGCGTACATGTGGTTGAGGTTGCGGAGGGCGCCGGTGGTCAGCACGAGGGTCACGTGGATGATGATGAACATGACGAACCAGGCGAGCACCAAGAAATGGAGTGATCGTGCGACCTGGATACTGAAGACCGAACTGATGGTCCGGAATTTGGTCGACAACGCCGGTGACATCCCGAGCCCGGTGATGAGAGCGGCCGGAGCGGCGATGAACACGGTGATGAAGTAGGCGATCAGTTGCAGACCGTTGTAGTTGACCCAGCCGTTTTCCGTCGGCCAGTCCAGCGACAGATATTGGATTGCGACCGAAATGGAATGCGGGATGACGTCCCAACTCATGGGGACCAAGCGCATCCACTGGCCGGTGACGAAGATCAGAACGTAGAACACGATTCCGTTGAGTAACCACAACGTGTCAACGCCGAGGTGCCACCAGCGGGCGAGCCCGATGGAGTGACGACGCCCTGGCAAGCCGACGCCGTCCGGCAAGGTGATCGAATCCTGCTTCGACGTATACAGCGGATCACTCGGCACCGGCTTCTGCATACGCAACCAGTCTTTACCCGGTGTGGAGTGTCTGGACCAGTACAAACGCGGGTGATCGGCGATGATTGTGACGCCGGAGCGGATGATGAAGATCATCAGAAAAGCATTCAGGAAGTGCTGCCAGCCCAGCCATGCAGGGAAACCCACCGGCGCGTTCTCCGGAAGCTCAGACTCGCCCGGATACTGTTGAATGAAATCCTGCACGGCAGGGAGCTCGCGTATCCCCTTCGCTACCGCGATGCCGATGACCAGGAGCACCAAGCCGATCGGAATCAACCACAACAGGTTGAACCACTTGCTCTTACCAATTCGCACCCGCGGAGCGACACCGTACTGTGCTGGGAGACCGCCTGCCCAGTGTTCGTCGACCGCGGTGTAGTGCGTGCTGTCAAGCTCCGAACGGAAGCTTCGCATCCCCCCCGGCCCACGATCGGGGGCGGGAACATTCTGATCTTCCAGTCCGGACATCATGTCGTGAGCTTAGCAACCGCTAAAATGCCAGCACCAGATTGACGGGATCTCGCAACCGAGTCACTTTGTGCTCGGACGGCAACGACCGCAGCAATGGCGATTTCCGTCGCGAAACCTCGCCCCCACGTCGCCGGGGAGAGACGGTACCCGAGGTTCCAGACGGGCGCTGGAGTCATGTTCACTCCACCCGTACCGACGAACGTGCCAGCTCTCAGCGCATCATCCGATCCCCGGTCGCCCACACGAACAGCCCATTGACCAATGCCATGTTCTCGCCGGCTCTTGATGGCGTCGTCGACGATCCTTCTGGACTGCTCTCGAGTGTTGTGACGACCCACGGGCAAGTGCCGCCACGTGTCGGGATCGCTGAAGACGCCAAAAACTGATTCGAGATCGTCAGGAGACAGAGGTGAGAATGCAAGGCGAACATCTGGCGCTAAATCTAAATTCGTCATCAAGACCATTGTTCCCAATCTCGGCGACACTGAGCTGCGGGCTGTCCGCAGGCCGGACCTCGACGGACGCAGATTTGGCGCCAAGTCACCGAGGTCCTGAAGTTTCGGGGGAGTGGCGGTTGGGAACGACCTAGGCTAGCGAGCATGACGGTCGAACAGGTTGAGCAAGGACCGCGCCAAGTCGCGCGCACTGTCGAGGTGCCGGCTTCGGCCGACGACGTCTTCGCGTTGGTGGCTGATCCGCACCGTCACGGTGAGCTGGACGGCTCGGGCACCGTCCGCGACACAGTGTCGGGTCCGCGGCGGCTCAGCCAGGGCGCACAATTCTCGGTAGCGATGAAGCAGCACGGACTCCGGTATCGCATCACCAGCACGGTGACGCGCTTCGAGGACGGTCGGCTTGTGGAATGGAGTAGCCCAGCGGGCCACCGGTGGCGCTGGGAACTCACGCCGCTCACGCCCACGTCGACGCGCGTCACTGAGACGTTCGACTACAGCACCGTCCCAGCCGTGCAGGGCAAGGTCTTTGAGTTGCTCGGCTTTCCTCGGCAGAACGCCGCCGGTATCGAAGCCACCCTGCGCCAACTTGCGCTGCGCTACGCCCGCGCTTGACGTGACGGTGCTCGCGTCCTGACTGGACGCCAAGGCCCCCGTGTGCACGGGCGTACGCCTCGCCAGATGCTGCCAGCGGTGCGGTCGGGAGGGCGCAGCGACAGGGCCGCTGGGGAGACAGCAGCACACGACGAGCTACTCCCACCCGCTGGAGTACGCAAACGAGCCGCCAGAGCCACGACGCCTTCCTTCCACGTGGCACCTTCGGCACTCGTCGTTGCGGTGATCGTTGATGTTGCGAGACGTTGATCCACAGCGAGAGGGCTTGGAGGCACGAGGGTTCACTGTCGTCGGCCAATCTTGGAGTGCTCGGCTTGAACTGGCGGATCCGCCAAATCTGTCGAACTTCCGCCTGGCGCTCTCGCGAGTTCAGGCTGCCGGACTCAGCGTTTCCGAATTGACTGTGACCTCCTCGGCCGATCTGTATGAGCTGGAAAAGACAAACAACGCCGACTACCCATTCACGTCAGCCACCCCGCACGTGCTGTTGGATGCCGATGCCACTCAAGACCTCTGGAACCGGGGTTTTCGCGTGTTTGGCGTGTACGACCGCGACGAACTGGTCTGGGCGACCCTCAACGCACATCGCGATCGCCACGTTGAGACGGAATGCACGTCGGTGTTGGCCAGTCATCGAGGCCGCGGAAGCCCTAGCTATGGCGTTGGCTATCCACTTACGTGCGGGCTCCGGCGTGCAGGGCGATCGAGTCGCCGGCGCCCACGGTAGCGGTGAAGGTTCCGTCAGCGGCGACGAAGTAGCTTGGGCCCGAGCAGGAGCCGCCCGCGCCGGGGTCGCCGTGCTGGACGTCGCAGTAGCTTCCTGCGGGCAGGGAGGTCTTGAACGTCTGGCTGATCGCGCCACCCTCGTGGTTGATCACGACGAAGCCCCCACTCCCCCGACCGAAGGCGATCGCGTTGTTGCCGTTAGACCACCAGTTCGTCACCGAGGTGCCCGTCACGGTATTGCGGAAGGCGACCATGTTCGCGATCTGCCGCCAAGCGTGCTGGCACTTCCAGCCGTCGCTGTAGCAGGCGTTGACCGTGCCGCCAGTCGGCGGGCCGGCATCCGTGTTGCTGAATTCATAGCCCGAGTACACGTTCGGCGAGCCGTAGGGCCAGGCCAGCATGAAGATGTTCGCGAGCGTGTAAGTGTTGCCGTCCTTGTAGCTGAGGGTCGAGCCGTTGCGCTCGGTGTCCCAGTTGTCCACGAAGACCCGCGCCTTGTTACTCGCGAGGTAGCCCCAGGACTCGCCCCATGTGTTCAGGTAGGCGATCTTGTCGCTGGTGAACATGCGTTTGAGGTCGAAGGCCCCACGGAATTCGTCGACATCGCCGGTCGAGGTGTATTCGCCCGGCTGGACCGCCTCGTTCCCGCCGGCGATGACCTCCTGCGCCCAGTAGACGCTCGAGTTGGTCAGCTTTGCTTTGATGGCGGAGAGGTCGGCCGCGGCCATGTGCTTGGCGCCGTCGATCCGGAAACCATCGACGCCGAGGGCGCTGAGGTGGTTGAGGTACGCCGCGATGGTGGACTGCACGTAGGTGCTCGCCGTGTCGAGATCGGCGAGGCCGACGAGCTCGCAGTTCTGCACGTTGGAGCGGTCGCTGTAGTTGGTGATCGGGGTCCGGCAGGAGTGGAAGTCCTGGTTCTGGTAGTAGCCCGGGTAGTCGTACTTGCTGTAGACGGTGCCCCCCGTGCCCGTGCCGGAACCCGCACTCATATGGTTGATCACCGCGTCGGCCACGACCTTGACACCGGCGGTGTGGCAGGTGCTGACCATGCTCGAAAAGGCGGCCTCGTTGCCGAGTCGCCCGGCGATCTTGTAGCTGACCGGCTGGTAGGAGGTCCACCACTGCGAGCCCTGGATGTGCTCCTGGGCCGGCGAGACCTCGACGAATCCATACCCCTTGGGACCGAGGGTATCCGTGCAGGCCCGGGCGACCGATGCGAAGGACCACTCGAAGAGCGTCGCCGTGACGTCCTTGGCACCCGGCGGACTCGCATCCGCCCGGGGCGTTGTCACTCCTACATCGAGGCTCAGGGTCAGGACTAGGGCCAGGCCGGCCACCGCTGCAAACAACGGACGGGTTGATCTGCGCACGATGAAACTCCTTGTCGCGCGCGCCAGCGGACCACGCCGACGCGCTCCATTGGGAACGGGCGATTGCGAGTGGGCCGCGGAAGCGGAACTCGGTAAACGAGGTACTACACCCTCGGGTCACGCTACTGCAAGCGCTTGCAATAGTGCAAGCGCATGCCGAGTTACTGTGCGCCAGCCACCTAATACTCGCCCGAGGGCTGGTGGAATCCTTCCGGAACGCCGGCGAGGCGTGCTCTCACCCTCGTCGGAAGTCGCCCGAAAGACGAGTCCGGAGGCGATGAAGCCGAAAGGCCGACCAGACAAGGACGGATTCCAGCGCTTCATCTATCCCACACCCGGCACCTACATGGCCATTGACCGCGCCAACGGGAAGCGAGTGAAACCCCAGGCCCCAGCGAGCATCACCATTCCGCAGGATGCTGGAGCACCCGCCGCGAGGAATCAGGGCCCGCGACGCTCTCTCGCCACGCCCTCCTTCTTCCCGCCAAATCGTGGTCAGCATCAGGCGGTCGCAGGAAAGACGTTCCGGTGCCGATCACAGCGATTGGGCGGATCATGTCGTTGACGTTCGGGGATCGTGGCTTTCGTCGGTCGTTCTAAAGAGTCAACACGCCCTGGACCACTGTTGCTAGGGAGCCGATACCCGCGATGGCCAGGACCGCCTTTTTCGCGACCGACTCGTTGATGGTTGAACTGAGGAGGTTTCCGATCACGAGACCTGCCACCGCGGCTCCCACCGCGACCGCCCATCCTGCCGTCGGGAGGTCAGGCACTCCCCGTGCGAGCAGCGACAGAACGTTCAGACCTGCGAAGTAAAGCTGGACGGTGGCCAGATACTCTTTGTACTCCCAGTTGGTGGAGTTGGCATAGATGGCGATTGGCGGCCCGCCCACGACTGCGGTCACGTTCATGAATCCGGACAGGGCGCCGGCGATTCCGGTGCCCCGCGCTCCTACGAAGAGCTTGCTTTTGCGCAGGAATACCGTCGCGGCCAGAGCAGCGAGCGTCACGCCGCCGATGAGGATACCGAGCCAGCTGGCCGGCAGCGACTTTGCGATCAGGGTCCCGGGGACGATCCCGATCGCGGAAGTCACCAGCAACAGGGCCGCCACACGGATGTTCACGTCGGACCACAGCGTGATCGCACTAACTAGACATTCGCCGCAACATGCGAAAACACGATCGCGGCCAGTACGATGAGCTGACTGGTTAGCTGGATCGTAGTACGTCGGCGAGGAGCTGGGCTGGCGTCCAACTCTTCCGGCTCGCGCCGGGGTCAACATAACGAGGCCTATGGGGGCGCCGTCGGTGCTGATGAGGTGCAGTGAGGCCCCGGAGCCAGCGGCTGAACTTCAGCTGGATGCGCTGGCCGCCGCCGGGGTGCAGAAGCGAGATGTGTTCGCTGATATCCCGTCCGGGAGTGAGACCGCGATTGAGCGGCCGGGGATGACGAAGTTGCTCGAGTATGCCGATCCTGATGACACTGTCATGGTGTGGCGGGTGGATCGCTTGGGACGATCGTTGATCGATGTCCTGAATACGGTCACTCTGCTGCGCGAGCGCGGCGTGAATGTGCGGTCCATTTCGGACGGCATCGACCCAGCCACCACCAGACGGCTCATGCTGAACATGCTGGCCACTTTCGCCGAATACGAACGGGAACTCATCGTCGAGCGCGTCACCTCTGGCATCGCCGCCGCCCGTCAATCCGGCACCCGCTTCGGCCGGCCCCTCTCAGACCCAGCCGTCATCGCCGACAAACTCGTGATCGCAACCGCCGCTCGAGCGAAGGGGCGCACCACTGAAGACGCGGCCCACCTCGTGGGCTGGAGCCGAGCGACTCTCTACCGCCACCAACAAGCCTCCTCGTCCCGCGAGAGCGGCTTAATCTCAAGGACGAGCCGCTCTATTCGCACCGTGACCTTGTTGTGAACTTATTGCCCGGTTTGAAGTAGGCCTCGTAAACTGGTCATGTGGACGACTCTCGAAGTTGCCGCCACGTCACACCTACGGGTTGGACGCGGTAGCTGACGGGGTGCCCTCTGTGGAATTCGACACACGCGCAACGATATGGCGCTCAGCGGCGCAGAGTAGCCGACGTATAAGGTGACCGCGATCGTGGATGTTCCGCCGCACGTCCCGTGCCTCAGCATGTGCCTGAGCGACCGGCTTCCGCAGGTTTTCTGCCGAGCAGATCGGCTTCGTCGTCTGGCCGTGACACCCCGCCACAGTGAGAGGCAGTCCTTCAAACGATCAAGCACACGAACCGATCGCTCGCAAACCTCTCTCGGGTATTTTTGGGCACGTCCGAGTCGTATCACCAGAAAGCGGCAGGAAATCAGGGACGGCTGTCTGGCCCCACCCCGATGGGTGGGGCCGACGACCCTGGGTTTCACAGCCCGCCTTTCTGAACATTTTTCGTGGCCGTTGGCTCGAGCAGGACGTCGGCCTGATCTTAGGTACCCGTTCGCGTCAACGGAGTCAGGAACTACGGCTGGTAGAGCTGAATTTGGTCCAGCTCGGCGAAGCCAGTGCCCTTTGTGAAGGTGATCGTGTTGGTGCCGGCCACCAGAGCGATCGTTTTCTGCGCCCAGCCGAAGCGACCCCAGTTGGGCGTGGCCGGGTACGCCACCGACGAGAGCGCTCCTCCGTTCACACTGACGGTGTGCGTGCTCGCGGCACCCGTGCCGTTGTCGTAGCGCACGTTCATTGTGTAGTTTCCGGCGGTCGCCACCTGCACCGTGAATTTCACGATGCTGGTGGCGTTGTTGATGTTGCCAACCTTGGAGCCGCCCTTAGCATCCGGCTGTGTGACAAGGCTGGTGTCGGTGAGCGACGCCAACTCGGCCTCGTACTGTTGGGCGTTGATCGGGATGGACCCGACCCGGACGTCGTTATACGTAGTCGTCAGGTTCTCGACGTTGGTCGCCTGGTAAAGCGTCTTGGCATCGGCGCTGCTATCGAAGCCCTGTGCGAAGCCGCTGAACGTTCCTCCCTCGGTGTCCGCAGAGTCGTAGGTCACTGCGTACGGCAATTGCTCCCAGGACCCGCTGCCCAGGTTGCGATTGACGACAAAGTTCTGGCCTCCGCTGATGTTGCCCGACGCATCGAGCGCCCATTTCGACGAGACCACGATCATACCGTTGGCGGTGCCAGCCGTCGGCACCCAACGTACCTCGGGGGACGAACCGATGCCGCGCCCATTCGCGAGCACGATCTTGGTACCGATGCTCGTCTCCGGTGACCAGGTCAAACCATCCGGCGACGTCTTGAAATACACCGGAGCTGTGTTGTTCTGCTGGCTCGGGCGGTTAACCACTTCGAAGGTGGCCAGGTAGCGACCATCGGGCAGCCGCGTCACAGTGATCATGCCGGGGCGATCACTCGAATTGGTCGGCGCCGAAACGTTCACCACCCCGCCCCAGGTGAGGCCGCCGTCGGTCGACCGGCGGTAGCTCACCGCCTGCAAAACGTTGTTGGCCTTCTGCCGCTCGTCGGAGAAGTAGGTGACCAGACCCCCGTTGGCGTCGACAGCGACGGATGGCTCCCAAACCGTCGAGGTGGTGGAGGTCGGGCTCGGGTCGTACGTGGCCGGCCCTCCGGTGTCAACGGTACTCACGAACGACCAGGTCACCCCGTGGTCGAGGCTCTTGTACATCACCAGGCGGCTGCTCGAGCGATCGGTGGGCATGATCATGCCCGACAGGAGCAGGGTTCCGGCCGGCATCGTGCCCAGCTGAACCGGTGTTTCGTACAGCGACGGCTGGGAGGTACGGGTGAGAGACGGGAACTGCGTGCTCGGCTTGACGGCCGCGATGCGGGTCCAAGAGGTTCCGTTGTTAGTGCTGCGATAGATCGGGTAGACCTGTACCCCGTTCTCCAGAACGAGTTGGTCGAAGGTGACCAGTTGGGTCCCGTTCGAGGTGCCGCTGTTCTTGAGAACGATCATCTTGGAATAGGTCGTGCCGGCCGCACGGCCGCCTTCGGGGTTGAACGAGGTGCCCGCCGCCGGGGAATAGACCAGCGCGCCGTTACCCGTGGTCACCGCCACCGCCGGGGTGGCTGACACGAGCGCAGCGACCATGGCTACGGCCAGGGTAGATGCAGTGGCCCACCGCCGGAAACGGCGGGGTGGTCGTGGAGTGCTGGCTAACGACGTTGTCATCATGTGGTCTTTCTCTGGAGGATTGCAGGCTCGCCCGCCTGATTTACATCGTTGTAAACCAGCGAGGCCAAACGTAGATCACCGCCACGGCCGGTGTCAAGGGTTCCGTTCTAACACGGAGCTGCCGTCGCTCCCGCACGAGCAAGCCCCGGTGAGGTACCGTCGAGGTGATATCCGGAACACAGCACGCGTGGGGAATGGGGCAACGGTGAGAGGCAACGGTTCGCCCGCGACAATGCAGGATGTCGCCCGCCTCGCCGGGGTCTCGGTCAAGACCGTCTCTAACGTGCTGTCAGGCTACGAGCACGTGAGCACCCGCATGCACGACCGGGTCATGAGCGCCGTAACCGAGCTGGACTACGAGATCAACATCTCTGCCCGCAACCTGCGGTCGGGGCGCACCAAGGTGATTGGGCTCGCCGTGCCCGACCTGAGCCAGGCGTACTTCGCTGAACTAGCGGATGCCGTCATCCGCGCCGCGAAGGCCCACGACTACACCGTGCTCATAGAGCAGACCAGCAGTGACGACGACGAGATCGCCACGGTCGCCGCGATGCGCCGCCACGCGATCGACGGCCTCATCTTCAGCCCTATCGCGCTCGGCCCCGGTGACGTCAGCGGCCTGTCCGTCGACTTCCCGGTGGTGGTCTTGGGCGACTGGGTCGAGGGCAGCCCCGCTGATCACGTCACACTGCCCAATACCGCCGCCATCCGCACGGCCACGGAGCACCTGCTCGACCTGGGCCGCAGCCGGATCGCCGTGGTCGGGGCGCATCCAGAAGGGCCCGTGGGCACCAGCGCGCTGCGATTCAACGGCTACGCGGAAGCGCTCGCGGCTCGAGGCCTCGGCATCTCTCCCGAGCTGGTCGCCGACGTGCCACTCTGGCACCGCTCCGATGGAGCGGCGGCCGTGACCCAACTTCTGGCCGCCGGCACCCGGTTCGACGGGCTGGTCTGCTTCAACGATGCCCTCGCCCTCGGCGCCATGAGCGCCCTGCAGCGGGCGGGCCTGCGGGTTCCCGAGGACGTTGCCGTGGTTGGCTTCGACGATATCGAAGACGCGCGCTTCTCCACCCCCGCCCTCACCACCATCTCCCCCGGCCGCGAAGAACTCGCCCGCCTGGCCGTGGACCGCGTACTCGCCCGCATCGCAGTGGGCGACGACGCTTCGGAGTCGGTGCATGTGGAGGTCGGCTACTCGCTCAAGGTGCGCGCGTCCACGATTCCCATCCCCGCGAGGCTTATCCCAACCACCGTGAAGACCCAGCTCCACGACTGACGGGGCCGCTTCGCGGTCTGGGACAAGAAGGTGTTGACAGCACCCAGGCGATGGCGTACCTTCAAATTTACATCGATGTAAATTGCATCGAGTGTCCACTTCCAAGAGCTTCCCGACAGCGCCGTGGGAAGCAGATAGCAGGTACCCAGTGAAGAAGCTGATGGCCGCCTTTGCGGTCTCCGCCGTCGTCGTTTCCGGTTTGTCCGGCTGCGCCGCCATCCCCGCCGCCAGCGACGGCCCCGTCGCGCTGACCTTCTGGCACGGTTACACCGAGGCCGACGGCGACGTGCTCAACGGCATCGTCGAGGACTTCAATGCGTCGCAGGACGAGGTCAAGGTCACCACCCAGACCAAGACCTGGGCCGTCATCGACGACACCCTCCTCACGGCGCTCTCCTCTGGTGAAGGCCCCCAGATTGTCGCCATGCCGGCGGAGCGCCTGCCGGTCTACGCGTCCAAGAAGGCGCTCGTCAACCTCGATGACTTCTATGCCGATGACACGAGCAACACCGCCGAGCTGAACACTGAGGCCGTCGCGATGGAAACCGTCGACGGCTCCAAGTACGGCGTCCCCACCGGTTTCGTTCCGCTGTCGGTCTTCTACGACAAGGACAAGCTGGCCGCAGCCGGCGTCACGACCTTCCCGACCACCTGGGACGACTGGGTCGTCGCGGCAAAGGCCACCACGATCGATGCCGACGGTGACGGCACTCCCGAGCAGTACGGCCTGGCCCTGCCCGACCACGGCACCGTCGGCAACGGCGTCTGGGCGAGCCTCTTCGAGGGCGGTGGCGGCTCGATCACGAACGACGATGGCACGAAGGCCACAGTGGACTCGGCCGCCAATATCGACACGCTCACCTACTGGGCGGATGCCGTTCAGAAGGATGCGATCTCGCCGACCGGGCTCGACGGCATCGATGCCGACGCCCTCTTCACCTCGGGCAAGGCCGTCATGCACATCGGCGGCCCCTGGATGACGGGCCTCGCCACCGACGCCGGCATCAACTACGGCATCGCAGCTATCCCGGCCGGCCCCGAGGCCCAAGCCGCGTCGGCGATCGGCGTCTCGATGGCCGTCACCGAGCAGGCGACCGAGGCCGAGCAGGCCGCCGCGGAGAAGTTCCTGGCCTACTTCAACGAGAAGGATGTCGCCACCCTCTGGTCGCTCGGATCCGGCTGGCCCGCGCTGCGCACCGATGTGACCTCGGAAGATGTCAGCGCAAACGCCACCGTCGCCGCCCTCACCGAATTCTCCGACACCAGCCGCGCTCTCCTGCCCGGCGTCGTCAACAGCACCGACGTGCTCACCGCCGTGGACGAAGCCACCCAGAAGGCTCTCGCCGGCGGCGACCCCGCCGAACTGCTCACCGCCGCGCAGGCCGCGGTGCAGCAGGCTCTGGACAACTGAACCGGAACCCGATGACGACTCCAACTGTGCAGCGCCGCCGACCCTGGCGGCCTCCAGGCCAGCTCGGCGGCCGACGACCGCTCAACGACGGCTTCCGCCGGCGGGCCGTCGTCGTCGGGTTCCTGGCCCCTGGCTTGATCATCCTCACGGCCTTTGTGGGCTGGCCGATGCTCTCGGCCCTCCGTCTCTCCTTCACCGACGCGAGCGGCTTCGGGCAGGAAACCTGGGTCGGTCTCGCCAATTACTCGCGGGTCTTCACCGATTCGAGCATCCTGCAGTCGATCGGAAACACCGCTCTGTATGCCCTGTTGTTCACTCCGGTGGCCCTGGTGGTTGCACTGGTGCTGGCCCTCGCGATAAACAGCCCGCAGCTGCCCTTCCGCGGGTTCTTCCGAACCACGCTGTTCCTGCCGTTCATCGTGTCACTCGCCGTGGCAGCGTTCGCCTGGTCGTACCTGCTCGACCCGCAGATCGGCCTGCTGAATTACTGGCTGCAAGCCGTGGGCATCCGCATCGGCAACGTTCTGGAGGATCCGGCGCTGGCCATGCCCACCGTGGTGCTCGTGGCCGTGTGGAAGAGTTTCGGCTTCTACATGGTGATCTTTCTGGCCGGCCTGCAAGACATCCCCAAGAGTTTGTACGAAGCAGCCTCGCTCGACGGTGCAAACGGATGGCGCCGATTCACCAATGTGACCTTCCCGATGCTCAGCAACACGATGGCGTTCGTGGTGGTGATCGCCTTGATCGCCGCACTGCAGGCTTTCGATCAGATCTATGTGCTCACCGGAGGCGGGCCCTACCGGAGCACGCAAACCATCGTGATGGAGATCTACCAGTCCGGGTTCAAGGACCTCGAACTCGGGTTCGCCTCCGCACTGTCATATGTGTTGCTGGTGGCCACGCTCCTGCTGAGCCTCGTACAGTTCCTGTTCTTCGGTCGGCGTGGAGGGGACACCAGCTCATGACCAGCACCCTCAGCCGCCCGGCACTCAACGCCCCGGCATCCACCTCCCGCACCGTCCGCCGGCGGCCTCCTCGAGTCAGCCTCACGCGAGCCCTCTATTTCGTCGGTTTCTTGGTCGTGACGGCGGCGATCATGCTGCCTGTGATCATCATCGTGTTGACGGCGTTCAAGCCGGCCTCCGAGGTCAACGCCTTTCCACCCACGCTCGCGCCGGCCGAGTGGACGCTCGACAACTTTCGGGCGATCTTCTCCGAACTGCCCTTCGCGCGGCTGATCGGCAACAGCTTCATCTTCGCTGGCGGGGTCACCCTGTTTGCTTTGGTGTTCGACTCGCTCGCGGCCTACGCGTTGGCTCGCCTCGATTTTCGGGGCAGCAAGGTGCTGCTGATCGTCATCATCGCCAGCCTAATGATCCCGTTCCAGGCCACGCTCATCCCGATCTACCAGCTAGTCTCCGACCTCGGCTGGGTTAACACCTTCGCCGGGCTGATCCTGCCGCGGGCAGCGGATGCCTTCGGTATCTTCTTCCTCCGGCAGTTCTTCCTCTCCCTCCCCCGCGACCTCGACAACGCCGCCCGCATCGACGGCGCCTCCGAGTTCCGCGTGTTCAGGAGCGTGGTGCTGCCCAACGCCATTCCGGCGCTGATGACCCTGGGCATCTTCACTTTCGTCAACAACTGGAACGACCTGCTCTGGCCGTTGGTGTTCACCACCGAAACGGACCACGGCACGATCACCTCTGGCCTGACCCTGTTGACCGGTCCCGGCGGCATCGTTCCGCAGGGTGTGATGATGGCCGGCGCACTCATCGCCGTGCTGCCGCTGGCGATCCTCTTCCTCTTGGTGCAGCGGCGCTTCATTGAGAGCGTCGCGAGCAGCGGCCTGAAATAGCCCACGCCGCCGCCCACTCCCACTCACCATCAGCACCGAAACGAGCACTAATGACCTGGTTTAACGACGGCCGACTGCACTTCGCAGTCGGCATCGAAGACACCTTCGTGCCGCAGGCCCGCCCGGGCGAGCGCGCCATCGACGAATACGAACTCACCGAGCACTACGCGCAGTACGCCGGCGACCTGCAACTGGCCAGCGACGTCGGCGCCGAACTGGTGCGCTGGGGAGTTCCCTGGCATCGAGTGGCCGCCGAACGAGGCCAGTGGGACTGGTCGTGGGTGGACGGCGTCATCGCGCGGTTCGCAGAACTGGGACTCCGCCCCGTCATCGACCTGCTGCACTACGGCACGCCGCTCTGGCTCGACGGCCAATTCTCCAATCCCGACTATCCCGACCACGTCACCGAATACGCCCAACGGTTCGCCGAGCGGTACGGCGAACTCGCCACCGACTACACGCCGGTCAACGAACCCGTGATCCACGCCCTGTTCTCGGGCGAGTATGCCTACTGGCCGCCGTATCTCTCCGGCCCGACCGGGATGGTGTCGATTGCCACCGCACTCGCGGAGGGATTCGTGAAAACGCAACACGCGATTTCATCAGTACTCGGCGACCGGGCCACCTTCGTGCACGTCGATGCGGGCATCCGCTACTCCGGCGCCCTGGACGCGCCCGAGCATGTCGACACCGTGACCCGGCTTCGACACCAGGGCTTCCTCGTCGAGGACCTCGTCACCGGCGCCGTAGGCCCGGACCACCCGCTGCTGGGCCAGCTCGAGCGTGGCGGCACCTCCGACTCCCTGCTCGATTGGTTTCGGGCGCACCCGGTTCGCCCCGATGTAATGGGCGTGAACTACTACCCGCTGCACTCCACCGAGGTGTTTGAGGCGGGAATCCACCACGGCGGCGGATTCGCCGACCCTCGCCCTTATGAAGACAGCGGCACGGAGGGCCTGAAAGAGGTGCTCACCACCTGGGCCGACCGTTATAGTGCTCCCGTCATGCTCACTGAGACCTGCGTCACCGGCACCGTGGCCGAACGACGCCGGTGGCTGGACGCCTCCGTTGCCGCGCTGCACGAGCTCAAGGCCGACGGCGTGAACGTGGTGGGCTACACCTGGTGGCCGCTGTTCGACATGTACGAATGGACATGGCGGCACACCCAGGCGCCCCGCGCCGAGCACCTGCTGACAATGGGCCTGCACGACCTGCTGGAAACGCCATCGGGACAGCTCGCCCGGCGACGCAACCCGGTCGCCGATTCTTTTCAACGGCACGCGACCGAAGCACGTCTCCTGGCCACGGGACTGTCGATGGATTCAGTCGACGTCGTCGCCTGACACCTGCCGCTCTCCCTCCCCCATACACCCGCTTTCCTTCCACCCACCCATTGACGAAACGGATCTGCGATGTCGCACGCCCATTTGACCCTAAACCCCCGCGCTTCCATCGGTGCCATCGATCGACGCTTGTTCGGCTCGTTCATCGAACACCTCGGCCGAGCCGTCTACGACGGCATCTACGAACCGAGCCATCCCACCGCGGATGCCCAGGGCTTTCGGCAAGACGTCATCGAGCTGGTCAAGGAGCTCGGAGTCACGACAATTCGCTACCCCGGTGGCAATTTCGTGTCGGGTTTCCGCTGGGAAGACAGCGTCGGGCCGATCGAGCAGCGCCCGGCCCGCCTCGACCTGGCGTGGCACTCCACGGAGTCGAATGAGGTGGGTCTGCACGAATTCCAGAACTGGCTCGACTCGGTCGGTAGCGACCTGATGTTGGCCGTCAACCTGGGCACCCGCGGCACCGCCGAGGCCCTCGACCTGCTGGAATACGCCAACCTCGCGCAGGGCACCGCGCTTGCGGACCAGCGTCGGCAGAACGACCGCGAGGCTCCCTTCGATGTGCGGATGTGGTGTCTCGGCAACGAGATGGACGGCCCGTGGCAGATCGGGCACCGCTCTGCAGATGACTACGGCAAGCTCGCCTCACAAACGGCGAAAGCGATGCACGCCTTCGACCCCGACCTGCAGCTGGTGGTCTGCGGTTCGTCGAGCTCGACCATGCCGACCTTCGGGGAATGGGAGCGGGTCGTGCTAGGGCACGCCTACGACGATGTCGACTTCATCTCCTGCCACGCCTACTACGAGGACCTCGGCGACCGCGCCAGTTTCCTAGCCTCCGGCGTCGACATGGACCGCTTCATCGAGCAAGTCGTTGCGACCGCCGACCACGTCGGTGCCGTGCGCGGCAGCTCCAAGCGCATCCAGCTCTCTTTCGATGAATGGAACATCTGGTACAACACGCGATTCGAGAACGTCGACAAGATCGAGGGCGTCGACAATTGGCCCACAGCTCCCCGCCTTCTCGAAGACGTCTACACCGTCACCGACGCTGTGGTCTTTGGCAGCCTGCTGATTTCACTGCTCAAGCACGCCGACCGGGTCACCAGCGCGTCGCTCGCCCAGCTGGTGAACGTGATCGCACCGATCATGACGGCGCCCGGTGGACCCGCCTGGCGACAGACCACCTTCTTCCCGTTCGCGGCCACCTCGGCGTCGGCGGTCGGCCGGGCCGTCGACGTGCAACTGCAGAGCGACTCCTACGAGACCGTGCGGTACGGCACGGTACCCGTGATCGACGCGGTAGCAGCGTGGAACGACGACGCCGGCAGCGGAGCCGTGTACCTGGTGAACAGGTCCGAAGAGGAAGCAGCCGACGTCACCATCGACCTCACCCACCTCGGCGAGAATGTGTCCGTCACCGCTCAAACCCTGAGCGACCCTGATCTGAACGCGGCCAACACGATTAACGATCCAGACCGCGTCCGGCCGGCAGCCAACCTAACCGTCGTCGTTGCTGCCGGGATCGCCACGATCTCGTTGCCACCGGTGTCTTGGACCATGATCCGCATCATCGCGACTGACACCCCCCACGAGAGCTGACCGCAACTCGCGGATTTTCACTAACCTCACGAAACTCGCAGGCATAAATGCACGCGACAGGTCTGCTCCCAACGAATGTCGCTCGCGGTGCCTTCCCCTGTGAGGACCTTCAAACAGAGTGGAGCAGATAAAAGGCAACCATCACAGCGCCTTGGACACCGCGGTCAGCTGTTGAAGGACGCCTGCACAACGCGACGTTCAAACCACGGCGCGAAGGTAGGCATAGACGGTCTCTCGACTGATGCCATAGTGGCGAGCGAGAGCAGCTTTCGGGACGCCGTCAGCGGCCTTCTCGCGCAACTCGGCAGCATTCTTGGCGTCCAGCGATGGTGTGCGGCCGCGGTACGCGCCTCGCTGCTTTGCCAGATTGATACCTTCGCGCTGACGTTCACGGATCAGAGATCTCTCGAACTCCGCGAACGCTCCCATCACGTTCAGCAGAAGCGTTGCTATCGCGTTGTCGTCGCCGGTGAAGGTGAGCTGCTCCTTGACGAACTCGACGCGCACCTTTTTCGCTGTGAGCCGGCGCACGATCGCACGAAGGTCATCGAGATTACGGGCAAGGCGGTCCATCGAGTGAACGAGCACCGTGTCACCGTCTCGGGCGAAATCGATCATCCGTTCCAGCTCGGGCCGGTTCACGTCTTTACCTGAGGCCTTGTCCTCGAAGACCTTGTCGACGTCGACACCGTCGAGCTGACGGGCCGTGCTCTGATCGAGGGTGCTCACGCGCACATAGCCGATTCGCTGACCTGTCATATGCCCACCCGATCTGTCAGGTTGAACTCTAAGAGCCGAACACGAGGGCTGTCAGCAAATACAAATTCCATTCCAACTGGACGGGTTTCGCGGCGCGATCTGACGTCAAGCTGGCGTGTACCCAGATTGGCATGAGGATCGCCCAACCTGAGCTTCAATCCCGGTAGCGCTCCGCTGGCAACGTTTGATTCTGGCAACGAGTCTTGAGCACATCAGAACCGGGAAATTCGCGGAGGCCCGTCTCTGGTGACTCGGGCAGCAAACCGGCAATGACTATGCAAACAACTAGCGGGGAATCACCCTTCAAATCGATCGACGCCGGCGCATATGCATCACAGATTCCAATTCTCCGGGCTCGACTTTGCGTAGTCGTCGATGCCGATCGCGGCGAAGTGCTTTTTGGCGGACTTGATCTTCGATTCGTGGTCGAGACCGCCGAGCGAGGACAAGTATGGCGCGCCTGGCGCCGCACTCCTGGGGGAGCTGTGCTGGGGACGGGCGGCGCGGAGCACCGAAGCCATTACTACGTTCAAAGGGACACACTGCCGACAGGTTGGCCAGACAGGTCACCGGAGTGGGTGGACGCTGCGCGCAAGGAGTGGCCTCCAGATTGGAACAAGAACGACGGCACTCGCCTCTGATAGTGCGACTAAGTTCCGGTGGCTCCGGCTCCCTGCCTTAAGAGCAGTTTGTTAGCACATCATGCGTTCAGACGTGGCGGTCGTCGTGCGTCAGGCGCGAGCCCTCCGGAAAAGCACCGGCGATGTACCGCTTTTGAAAAACCGAAAACCCTGCGAATTTCCCTTAACCTCCGCGGATTTACGCGGATCTCGGGTGGACGGACCGCGTCTGCCGTTTGTACCGCCGGATCGACAATCCTAGCGACTCTGCTCGCGCCCACGATAAGTATGTGTACAGATGTGCACCCTCCTCCCAACTCCCTTGAATCTGTGCGCGCCCGGGGGGGGTCCTGAACTTGAGTTGTCGCCGCGAGAATGTGTCCGACCGTTGAAGCTGGATATGCCCGCTCCCCTTGTCTCGCATGGGTCGCACCGCTTCCGGACACGTACACGTACACCTACCGGCGAGGGTGAATGTGTATGAGTGTGCATTTCGGAGATAGCGGCCACACAGCTTATTCCCAGACACGTCGGGCGTGTCGAGGACGCGTATCCCCCCGCGCTCACCGGCAGCGCACCGGGCTCGCCGTGACCGATGCGAGGACGTCGATTCGACTGCTCTCGATCCGCCACAGCGCACCATGGAGATCGTCGCCAGGAAGGTGCGGGCCACCCGGTGCGTGCGTCACCATCCACCGCATGCCTCAACTCGCACTTGCTCACACCCGCTCACACCCGCTCACAGATGTTCCGTTACCGCTGCGTTACCGCTGGGGAAATCCCGGCGAGAAAAAACCCCCTGAGTCCCAGTGAAACACAGGGCTGCAGGGGGTTTTCTGTGGCGGTACCGGTGGGATTTGAACCCACGGTGGAGTCTCCCCCACACAACTTTTCGAGAGTTGCACCTTCGGCCGCTCGGACACGGTACCGAGGGAGAGTTTAGTTGAAATCGGGAGCCTTGCGCGAATCGCGGCGGCGAACATCCGTGTCTGAACGGCCGCGAACGGCCCTGAACGACGAGAACCCAGCACGAAGCGGTATTCTCACCGGGTGATCACCGTGAACCACAGGCTCCGTTCCCTTGCCCTCACTGCCGGAACCCTGGCCACAGCGGCCGGCCTCGGCGCCGCCGCCGTGGTCAATTACCGGGGCTTCCAGCGTCGCATCGCCGAGAGCTCGGTGATTCTCAATGAGACCCTGCCGGTGCACTCTCTCTGGTGGCGCGCCCGCGCGAAAGACAAGGGCGAGCTGATCTACGCCGTCATCGGAGACAGTGCCGCGCAGGGGATCGGGGCGAGTTCCCCGCACCGCGGCTATGTCGGAATCCTGACCGACCACATCCGTCTCTCCACCGGCCGCTCGGTGCGCGTGGTGAACCTGAGCGTGTCGGGCGCCACCGTCGAAATGGCTGTGCGCGACCAGCTGCCCACGTTCGCGAAGCTCACCCCGGACATCGTCACGGTCGCGATCGGCGCCAACGACATCGCCCTCTGGGACGCCGCCGTCTTCGAGGCCGGCATCCGGCAGGTCTGCGCGGCGCTGCCCCCGCACGCCCTGGTCGCCGACCTGCCCTGCTTCCACCTGCCCCGCAACGAACGGATGGTCGCCGTCGCCAACCGCATCATCCGCCAGGTGGCCGCGGAGTACCAGCTACGCGTGGTGCCGCTCCACGCCACGACGAAGCGGCTCGGGCTGCGCAGCGTCGCCACACACGTCGCGGGCGACCTGTTCCACCCCAATAACCGCGGCTACCGGGCCTGGGCCGAGGCGTTCGTTCCGGCGCTGAGCGCTCATCTGGTGCGGGGCATCCGGCCTGCCGACCTGGCCGGGCCGGATGCCCCCAACGCGCCTGCCGGCCTGCCCTCATCGGCACACGCGGCTGCCGGCCTGCCCTCGGCCGTGCCGGCCGGCCTGCCCTCCCCCACGCCGGAACCCGCGTCGACTCCGGTGGCGAACACTTCGGAATCGGGTGGTGTCAGCGGCCCGAGCTAGGCTCGCAGAATGGCCAGACCCGTTTCCTCCTTCCGTTGCACCGAGTGTGGCTGGACCACCCTGAAGTGGGCAGGCCGCTGCGGCGAATGCCAGCAGTGGGGCACCGTGGTGGACACCACCGAGAAGGCGAGCCTGGCCCGCGCGCTCAAGCCGGCCAGCGTCACCGGCGCGGGCGTCGCCCGCCCGATCACTCACGTCGACACCACGGCCGTCTCGCACTGGCCTACCGGCATCGCCGAGTTCGACCGGGTGCTGGGTGGCGGCATCGTGCCTGGCTCGGTCATCCTGCTCAGCGGCGAGCCCGGCGTCGGCAAGTCGACACTGCTGCTCGAGGTGGCCTCCAAGGCAGCGGCCGCCAAGTCCCGCGTGCTCTACGTCAGCGCCGAGGAATCGGTCAGCCAGGTGCGGTTGCGCGCCGAGCGCACCGGGGCGCTGCAACCCGAGCTGTACATCGCCGCCGAGACCGACCTGG
Source organism: Cryobacterium sp. TMT1-62 (assembly GCF_004403145.1). Classification (NCBI taxonomy): domain Bacteria; kingdom Bacillati; phylum Actinomycetota; class Actinomycetes; order Micrococcales; family Microbacteriaceae; genus Cryobacterium; species Cryobacterium sp. TMT1-62. The sequence goes on from NZ_SOGZ01000049.1 coordinate 53,371, forward strand.
CCACCATCCTCGGCCAGATCGACGCCATTCAACCCAACCTCGTCATCGTCGACTCGGTGCAGACGGTGGCCAGCTCGCTCTCCGACGGCCTCGCGGGCATGCCCAGCCAGGTGCGGGAGGTGGCCTCCACGCTGATCCGGGTGGCCAAAGACCGCAACCTGCCCATCCTGCTCGTCGGGCACGTCACCAAAGACGGCTCGATCGCCGGCCCCCGCCTGCTCGAACACCTTGTCGACGTAGTGTGCCAGTTCGAGGGCGACCGGCAGAGCGCGCTGCGCTTCGTGCGGGCGCTCAAGAACCGGTTCGGCTCGACCGACGAGGTGGGCTGCTTCGAGATGACCGGCGACGGCATCGCCGAGGTGCCCGACCCGAGCGCGCTGTTCCTCAGCCGCGGCTCCACCCCCGTGTCCGGCACCTGCGTCACGGTGGCACTCGAGGGCCGCCGGGCGATGCCGGTCGAAGTGCAGGCTCTGGTGATCAAGACCCAGGCCCCGAACCCCCGCCGCGTCACCAACGGGGTGGACTCCTCACGGGTGGCGATGCTCCTCGCGGTGCTCGAGCGCCGGGCGAGCCTGTCGGGGCTGGGCAGCATGGATGTCTACGTGTCGACCGTAGGCGGCATCCGTCTCACCGAACCGGCCGCCGACCTCGCCATCGCCCTCGCCATCGCGTCCGCGTTCAAGGACAAGCCGATCGCTCAAGGGGCCGTGGCGTTCGGCGAGATCAGCCTCGCCGGCGAGGTGCGACCGGTGTCAGCGGCCAAGCTGCGCGCAGCCGAGGCCGCCCGGCTCGGCTTCACCATCCGACTCGATGCCGAGGCCGGCGCGATCGGCACCGCGGTCGCCGCGGCGATCGCGACCGGCCAGTCCGCACGGGACGCCGAGCTCGACCGCGCGTTCTAGCAGGGAGCATCCGGCGCGGGCCGCCACGGATGTCCCGGGCGAGCGGCAGGTTCGGGTCACCGAGGTCTCGACAAGCTCAACCACCGGGCGCTCGACCAGCGGGAAGCCCGACCCACCGTGATCATCGGGCCTCGAGCAGTTCCGCCTCCGGGGTCGACGTGGAGACGATGGCGGCGTGAACGACCCGATTGCGACCGTCGCGTTTGGCCACGTACAGACGCACATCGGCGGCGCGCAGCAGGTCCGAGCTCTGCTGGCCGTCGGCAGGCGCCAGGGCAATCCCGAGACTCGCGGTCACCGGCAGGGCGCCGGTGATCGGCGACCAGTCGTGATCAGCGATCGAGCGGCAGACCGCCTCGAAACGCCGGTGCGCCTCGGTGGCGTCAATCCCCGGCATGATCAGCAGGAATTCCTCGCCGCCCAGGCGTGCGGCGATGCCGTCGGCCGCGGATGCCGCAGCGGCGATCAGGATGCTGCCCACCTCGCGGAGCACAGTGTCGCCGACCTCATGCGACAGCGTGTCGTTGATGCGCTTGAAGTGATCGAGGTCGACCATGGCGATGGCCACGCTCGGCCCACCCTCGCGCAGGCGCATCAGCGCGGCGCTGAGATGTTCGTCGACGAACCGGCGGTTGTGCAGCCCGGTGAGCGGATCGCGCTCAGCCAGCTCTCGGTACCGCTCGCTCTCTCGGCGGGACTCCGCGGTCTGGAACATGGCCTCGAGGATGCGCCCGCGCGACTCGTTCTCGCTCGCACCGAGCGCCTCGGACTGTTCGTGGAAGTGCCGGTACGCCTCGAACGCGGCGCGAAAATCGCCGTTGGCCGCATGGATCTCGGCCTGCTCCCTTGCCGCTTCCGTCGACCAGCGGGTGAGCCCGAACCGCTGGGACAGCTCGCGGCACCGGTCGATGACGGTCTGCGCTCGGGCCAGATTGCCCTGCGTGCGATAGATCTCGGCCAGCGTGACCAGGGCCACTGCGGACCCGTCGGGATGCAGGTTGCCCACGGCCGGGTCCATAGCCGGCAGCAGCTTCGCTTCCGCCTCGTCCAGCCGCCCCGCCGTCAGGTAGACGCGCGCGACCGTGTCGAGGGCGTACATGCCGATCTGTCGGTCGCCCACCTCGGACAGGCCGATCAGCTGTTCCACGGCCGCGAGGGCCTCGACCTGGTTGTGGGCCAGGTATTCGGTGTAGGCGAGATTGTTCAGGATGTTGTAGCGGATGATGGTCTCGGGGTCATCGATCACGAGGCGGAGGGCATCGTCGTAGCGGCGGCGCGCCTCGTCGAGGGACCCGGCCGAGCCGAGCGCGTCGGCCAGGCACTTGCGGGCGGCTGCACGCATGAGTGGAACCTCCGACTCCTCGAGCAGGTCGTTCGCGGCGACGGCGTGTTCCAGGGCCAGGGCGCGGTCGCCCACCATCTCGAACACGGAACCGAGCACGTCGTGACAGCGCGACTGCAGGGCGAGCTCGCCGTGCTGCTCCGCCCAGCTCAGGATCTGTTGCACGTCAACGGCGCTCTGACTCGGGTCGCCGCGACGGATGCGCACAGCCGCGACGACAACCTGCAGCCGTCGCGCAGTCGCTCCGTGCTCCCCGTCGCCGAACTCGGCTAGCCAGGCCTCGGCGTCCCGGAGGGCGACATTGCGGTCGATCCAGTACTGTCGCTCGACGCCCGCGAGGCGGGCATCGGTCAGACCCTGTTCGGTCTCCACCACATTGACCTGCTCCCTGACAGGCTGAATGCTGACCGTGAAAAGTCCGTCGGATTCCGCTTCGGGAGCGGGCCGAACACTGTCTAGCGCCAGCCTAGCGCGGGCCGACTCCGCGGCCGGGGGTCTGGGGACCCCCAGCCTGAGGGGGTCAATCGGGCGCTACCGGCCGGGTTCGCTCGTGCCGGTTTCTTCCTCGCCGGGCAGCGGGCCGAGGGCGCGCATCAGGTCCGCCGGTGCGGCCTGCATGACATGGGGACCGGCGACGTCGAAGAACACCATCTCGAGCACCTGCTGGTGCACGGTGAGGAATTCGCGAAGCCACTGTGCGTCACCGACCATGATCTGCGGATCGATCTCGTCGGGAACCATGCGGGCGTAGTTCTCGGCGGAGGAGAAGAGCAGCAGCATCCGGCGGTCGGTGCCTTCACGGCCGAAGACCCGCACCTGTTCCGCCTGCCCGTTGACGACCAGCTGCGGCACGATCATCACGTCGTTGCGCAGGGCATAGGCCACAGCGACCACATCCTGGGCGGCCAGAGCGGCAGCGAGGGCAGGGGAATGCGTCGGTGGAGTAGCGTCAGTCACGGCTTCCATTCAACCAGTTGGCGCGGTAGTGACACGCCGAATCCGACCCTTGGGGGGCACGCCACGAGCGAACGGCGGCCGGGCCGGTATCAGGAGAGGAAGAACTGCTTCGGGTTCACCGACTCGATGCCGTCGACGCTCACGGTCAGGTTGTAGGCCGCTCCGCCGGCCGGCGCGGCATCGCGGCTGGCTTCGCCGCAGGTGTCCGGGTTCGAACGGGTGCGATCCCAGGCGATCGCTTCGCCGGAACTCACGGGTTCACCCGGCTGCAGGCTGACGTCGGCGTCGCCTGGCTCCTGCTGGCAGTCGGTCGACGTCCAGTAGACATCCGTGCCGCTCGACACCGTGAACACCTGCGTCGCCGTACCCGCGTTCAGCACGCACGGCACGTCGCCGATGTTGGTGACGCTGAGCGAGAGCATCGGCTGCGCCCCCGGTTCGTAGCTGACCGCGTCGGTGGTCGCTTCGATCTGCACGGATGCGGGGTCGCACGCGGCCGGGTCGGCCGCCGGGTCGGAGGCGGAGACCTCCGCTCCGGCCGCCTCGGCCGCGGGCGCCGGAGTGCTGTCGGGCACACCGGCGCCGGCGGCCGGGCGCACGATGGACGAGATGACCAGGATGAGGAGGGCGAGCACGATGAGCAGGCCGAGGCCCACCACGAGACGACGGCGCCAGTACACCTTGCTGGACTGGGGGCCGACCGGATGTTTGATCGTCGACATTACCCAAGGCTAGCGAGGTATACCGACGCCGCCGGCAATGCTGTGCGTGTCGTGCGCGTGTCGGGCGGGAAACGCCGAACCGGCGCGGCCGACCTCGAGAGGCTCGGTTCCGCGCCGGTCCGGTTTGCTCCGGGCGGTACTACCGGCCGCGCGGCGCCTTGTCGACCCTGATCTCGGTCCAGCCGAGCACGTTATCGTTCTCGTCCTGAACGACCAGCTTGTACTTGCCCGCACGGGTGTCGGCCGGCAGGGTCGTTCTGACCTCACCCTGCGCGTTCACCAGCAGCCAGCCGCCCAGGTTCTCCACTGGCTTGGACTGCAGCGATACGGAGACGAACTCACCGGCACGCGCCACTCCGACGTCGACCGTGACCGGGGCACCCGCGGCATACGTGGCCGCGTCCGTGACGATCGCGTTCTTGAGTGCCTTGGTCAGCGCCTTCGGGCTGGCGGCGACCGGTTCAGTCGTCGGCGGAACCGGCACAACGACCGTGATCGGCACCCGCACGATCGTGCCTGACTCCGTGGTGGTGAGTTCGAGCACGCTGTTCGCCGCGGCATCCTGCGGCACCGTGACGGTGACCGTCGCCGCACCCGTTGCGTCAACGGCTGCCGTTCCCAGTCCGGCACTGCTGCCGGCCCAGACCAACGACATTGCCGTGTTCTTCGGCGCGCCGAGCGAGCTCAGGTTCAGGTTGCCCACGGTGAACGTGACCGAGGCGCCGCGCTCGACCGCCACGGTCGGGACACCCGTGACACTGGCCTGGCGGGTGGCGAACGACGGCGTCAGCGGGCTCTTGGCCGTGATGTAGGAGATCCACGCGTCCCGGTCGACGAGACCGGAGTCGCGCGTGCCCGTTCCGTTCTTGAACTCCCGAAAGTTGTCGCCTCCGGTGAGCAAGAAGTTGAACGAGCCGACCCGGTAGGAGCGCGCCGGGTCGATTGCCGAGCCGTTGATCCAGATGCCCGTAATGCGGTCACCCTCGGTCCGGCTCGCGTCGAACGTGTAGTTGACGTTGTCGGAGAGGCCCAGCTGCAGGTACGGACGGCTCGGGATGTTGCCGGCCGCGTCACGCTGCCACTGCTGCTCCAGAACCGTCTTGAACTGGGCCCCGGTGAGGCTGGTCGTCCACAGGTTGTTCAGGAACGGCAGCACCGCGTTGGCCTCGGCGTAGGTGACGACGCCGTCCGGTGCGAGTAGCAGCTCGGCGCGCATGCCGCCGGGGTTGACCACGCCGATTTCGGCGCCGCCCTTGAGCGGGTCAGCCAGCGATTCGCGCAGCGAGTTGGCCACCAAGGTGCCCATCGCCGATGGTGCGGCCCGGTTCTCCGCGCACGGTGCGGTGCCACCGAGGCAGGCGCGGGTGATGTCGGCGGTGACGGAGCCGATCGGCTGGTTGCCGATGACGGCCGCCTGGGCGAGCGCGGCATCCGTGATTGTCTTCACCAAGGCGACCCGCGGGTAGGCGGCGACCAGGGTGGCGTCGGCGGTGACCGAGCGCTTGACGTTCTGGTTCTTCACGGTCGTGGTGTCACCGGAGGCAATGTCGTAGTTCAGCACGACCTGGCCGATGTTCTCACCGTAGTTGCCGGTCTGAAGCACCGGGCGGGTGATGCCGGCGGGCGCACCGGGCAACTGTGCGTTCCACGCGTATTGCTTGTGCGTGTGGCCGGTGAAGATCGCGTCGACTTCGGCTGAGGTCTGCGTGACGATCACTGCGAACGCACTGTCGGTGAGGGCGAGTTCCTGCTCGAGGGTCGCGTTGTCCGGCGTTCCGGCGCTGGCACCCTCGTGGTACTCGGCGATCAGCACGTCGGCTTCGCCGTTGGCCGGGTCACCGTCGGTGAGCTGGGCCGAGACCCGGTTGACCGCGGCTACCGGGTCACCGAAGCTCAGGCTGGCGATCCCGTTCGGCGACACCAGCGCCGGGGTCTCCTTGGTGACGGCGCCGATCACACCGACCGAGACGCCGTCGACGTCGAAGATCGCATATTCCTGCATCGCCGGGGTCGTCGTTCCGAGCAGGTAGACGTTCGCGCCGAGGTAGTCGAAGTCGGCGGCGTCGGCGACGCGCCCGGTGAGGTCGGCGAAGCCCTGGTCGAACTCGTGGTTGCCCACGGCCGAGGTCTTGAGGCCGAGCGCGTTCAGCACATCTATGGTGGGCCTGTCGCCCTGCGACGCCGAGGCGAACAGGGAGGCGCCGATGTTGTCACCGTCGGAGAGGAACAAAGTGGACGCGTCTCCGTATTCCGCGCGGAGCTGCTCGATCGTTCCGGCGAACTTCACCGTATTGCCGTCGATGCGCCCGTGGAAGTCGTTGATGTTGAGCAGGTTGATGTCGACGTCGGTGGGGCTGGCGAGGTCCAAGCCGACGATCGCCGGGTCGTGGTCCGACGAGCGGAACGCGTCGGCCACGTAGAAGTCGGTGACGTTGTTGTTGTAGCGGCTGTACTCGAGCGCAACGGACTCGACCGAGTTGATGTTCCAGACGTCCACATCGGTGACCGCGGCATTTGCCTCGGGTGACGCGAACACGTGGTCGAGCGAGCCGACGGTGCCACCGAAGGCGTAGGTGTACTCGCCGCTCTTGGCCTCCTGGCTGAGGTAGCCCGCGTCGGTGATGACCTTGATCGGGTCTTCCTGGTCGTAGGCGTTGAAGTCACCGGTGAGGAAGACGCGCGCGATGCCGGTACTGGTCTTCAGCGTGTCGGCGAACTTGACGAGCGCGGTCGCCTGGTTCACGCGGGACAGATTCGAGGCTCCCTGGCCGTCGCCGGTGTTGGCGTCGGCGCCGGTTCCAGAACCCTTCGACTTGAAGTGGTTGACGATCGCGAGGAAGCTGCTGCCGGCGTCGCCGACCAACTGGAACGCCTGGGCGAGCGGCTGGCGGGCGTTCACGAACGCGGCGTCGTCGAAGATGGTCGATCCGCCGACGGTTTCGACCGCGGCGGTCTTGTAGATGAATGCGGTGCGGATGACATCTTCGCTGGCCGGGAGGGCGGCCGGTGAGGGTACGAACGCCCAAACCGGGCTGCCCGCGTCGGTGTTCAGGGCGGTGACGAGGTTGGCGAGGGCGAAGTCGCGGTCCTTGCCGAAGCGGGCCGAGTTCTCGATCTCTTCCAGCGTGATGACGTGGGCGTCGAGGGCGTTGATCGCCGAGACGATCTTTGCCTGCTGGCGCTCGAAACTGACCTGGGTGGCCGCGCCGCGGGCGTCGCATCCGCTGTTGACCGTGATCGGTGTGCCGGCCCGGTCGGTGTAGTAGCTGCAGCCGGTGATCGAGTCCCCGGTGGTGGCGAAGTAGTTGAGCACGTTGAAGGTGGCCAGACGGATGTCGCCGCCCACCGATCGAGGTGCCGCGGTGCGGGTGTCGGCGAAGGTTGCGGGCTGCACGGCTGCGGCGGTCGCAGGCACCAGTTCGGTGGTCGGCTGGAACTTCCAGGCACTGTTGCGGAAGTCGAGGATGACCGGCGTCGCGAACGTGACGGCCGCGCCGATGCGCACCGGGCTGGTCGTCGAAAGGTAGGGAACGGGCTTGTCCTTGTTGATGCTGGACAAGAAGTTGGTGGTGGCGCCGTCGTCGAGGGTGACCGCGCGCGCCTTATTGCCGGCGACGGCCGCGGTGTACGCGTCCGTTCCCGGGCGGGCGGTGACGGTCGGGCCGACGAGCGGGGTGGTTCCGGCCGCGAGGCCGATCTCGCCGTACTGGTTGGTCGCGTAGTTGTTGGTGACGGTGAAGTCGCCCTGCGGGGAGACGAGCATGCCCTCGAGAGACTCACGTGCGGCATCCGTTGACGGGAGGCCGACCGTGGCCGGCACCGGGCCGACGATCCCGGCCTTGTCCAACGCGGTCACGTCGCTGAGCGCGGTGATCGTGATCTGGGTGAGGCCGAAGAACTCGCTCGCGGTGCCGGTGACGGAGACGTAGTCGCCTGCCGTGACCGGGGCGGCCAGTGCGTTCGTGTAGACGAAGAGGCCGTCGGACGCGGTGTGCGTGGTCAGGTCGACCGCGCCGCCGGTGCCGGGGGTCTGCAGGTAAAAGCCTTTGAAACCGCCCGTGGGATATGTGGCGGTGACGACGCCGGTCGTCGTGACGACCTTACCGGTCTGGGCGCCGGCATCCGTGGAGCCCTGGATCTCGTTGATCGCAAGGGCGGCGGCAGGCACGGGCGGAGTCGTCGGGGTGGGCGTCGGGGTGGGCGTCGCGGTGGGCGTCGCGGTCGGGTCGACCGGGGTCGCCGCGGCCTCGCCTGCGGCGTTCGTCGGGGTGGGAGCCGCGACGATGAAGTCGGCCGAGTTGACGTCAGTGTCGAGGCCCGTGGCGCGGGTGAGCGCGGTGGTGACGGATGCGGCGGACGCCACCGTGGTCTCGAACGTGAGCGACGTGCCGTAGCCGAGTAGGTCGATGACGCCCGGGGCATTGAGGAGGGATCCCGTGGCCGGGGCCGTCAGCTGCGCGGCCTGGCTGGCGAGGAAGAGGGTTCCGCCTCCGCCGCCGAAAGAGAAGCCGAGGGTGGCGTTGGGGGTGGGCAGCGCCGCGCCGCTGGTCGAGTTGGCCGTTCCCTGCACCAGGTAGTACCCCTTGGCGGGGATCGAGCCGCTCAGTGCAAGCGTGCCGGACGGGTTCGCCGCGCCTGTGGCCGACCGATACTGCAGCGAGGTGCCGTCGAGGGAGACGGCAGCGTCCGTGGGGTTGTAGAGCTCGACGAACTTGTTGAGGTAGGTCGCTCCCGTACTGCCGCCGTTCAGGTAGGCCTCGTTGATCACGACCCCGGTGCCGCCGACGTCGGCGAAGGCGGGCAGAGCCACCAGGGGGCTGGCGACCAGCCCCACTCCGAGTAGAGCAGAAAAAGCCAGTTTCAGACGGCTGTTCGGTGCAGGCGACATAGTTTTCCTCAGCTATTAACGATCGACAGTGATCGCCATGCTACGGACGCGGTGTTGCCAGTGCGCTACCTGCGAAGTAACAATCAGTGAATTTGAGCGTTTCGCTCGGATGAGCAGAAATCTCCAGAACTACCCTCACCTGAGCGGCACCTGAACGGGTAGTCTCTCGCTGTCTTCTGCCCACTGCGGTCAGCTTTCAGACGGTCAGTCGAGCCGCTTGACCATCCGGGTGTTGCCGAGCGTGTTCGGCTTGACCCGGGCCAGGTCGAGGAACTCGGCGACACCCTCATCGTGCGAGCGCACGAGCTCGGCGTACACCTGCGGGTCGACCGTTTCGGAGCCCATGTCGGTGAAGCCGTGCCGGGCGAAAAATGGCACCTCGAAGGTCAGGCAGAAGAGGCGGCTGAGCCCGAGCTCGCGAGCATCCGCTTCGAGCCGGTCCATCAGCGCGTGGCCGACGCCGTGGCCGAGCCGGTCGGCGGTCACGGCGAGGGTGCGCACCTCGCCCAGGTCCTCCCACATCACGTGCAGGGCGCCGCAGCCGATCAGAGTGCCGTCGGCATCCTCGACCACCCGGAATTCCTGCACCGCCTCATAGAAGACGACGCTTTCCTTGCCGAGCAGAATGCGCTCCTGCACCAGCGGCGCCACGAGCGCCTGGATTCGGGGCACATCGGTGGTGCGTGCCCGGCGCACCAAAAACTCCTGCATTCGCTGTCCACCGATCTCTCTCGGTTCACTCACGCGAACCAACCAGCTCAGTCTAGGCAGCTGTGGGGGGAGCGAATTCGACGGAGATTTTGCCGAGCCTGCCCGTTTTGAGCCCGAAACAGGCCCGCAGGAGCAAAATCTCCGCCGAATTCGTCAGGGAGTCGGGGCCGGGCGAGCACGAGACAGGGCCCGGCGGATGTTTCCGCCGGGCCCTGTCCAACGGGTTACCGCTACTCGCTGGTCACCGCGAGGTCGGGTGAGCCCGGCCCCGTGCCGATTGCGGCCGTGGTGTTGACGCCGACGGCTACGGCGGAGGCGCGCACCGTCGTGGTGAAGATGTACTCCCCACCCACGTAATCCACGTGCACGTGGTCGCCGGCGTTGAGCTCGCCCTGCAGGATCTTTTCCGACAGGCGGTCCTCCACCTCGCGCTGGATCGCACGGCGCAACGGACGGGCACCGAGTGCGGGGTCGAAGCCGACCTCGATCAAGTGCTCCTTCACGGCGAGGGTCAGGTCCACGGTCATGTCGCGGTCGAGCAGGCGCTCGCTCAAGCGCTTGATGAACAGGTCCACGATCTGGAGCAGTTCCGGCTTGGTCAGCTGCGGGAAGACGATGATCTCGTCCACGCGGTTGAGGAACTCGGGCTTGAAGTGCTTCTTCAGCTCCTCTTTCACCTTGCCGCTCATCCGGTCGTAACCGGTGGACGTGTCACCCTCGAGTTGGAAACCGACGGGCGCGCCGCTGATGTCCTTGGTGCCGAGGTTCGTGGTCATGATGATCACGGTGTTCTTGAAGTCGACGACGCGACCCTGGCCATCCGTCAATCGGCCCTCTTCAAGAATCTGCAGGAGCGAGTTGAAGATGTCAGGGTGGGCCTTCTCGATCTCGTCGAACAGCACCACGGAGAACGGCTTGCGGCGCACCTTCTCGGTGAGCTGGCCGCCCTCTTCGAAGCCGACGAACCCGGGAGGGGCGCCGAACAGTCGGGACACGGTGTGCTTCTCGCCGTACTCACTCATGTCGAGGGAGATCATGGCGGCCTCGTCGTCGAAGAGGAACTCGGCGAGCGCCTTGGCCAGCTCGGTCTTTCCGACGCCGGTGGGGCCCGCGAAGATGAACGAACCGCTCGGGCGCTTCGGGTCCTTCAGTCCGGCACGGGTGCGACGGATGGTTTTGGCGAGCGCCGAGATGGCCTCTTCCTGACCGATGACGCGCTGGTGCAGCGCCTTCTCCATGAAGACGAGCCGCGAGGACTCCTCCTCGGTGAGTTTGAAGACGGGGATGCCGGTGGCCTGGGCCAGAACCTCGGCGATCAGGCCCTCGTCGACGACGGCGGTCGTCTTGACGTCGCCCGACTTCCACTTCTTCTCGAGGCGCAAACGCTCGCCGAGGAGGTTCTTCTCCTCGTCGCGCAGGCCGGCGGCCTTCTCGAAGTCCTGCTCCTCGATGGCGGTCTCCTTGGCGGCGCGCACCACGGCGATCTTCTCGTCGAATTCGCGCAGCTCGGGCGGGCTGGACAGGATCGACAGGCGCAGGCGGGCGCCGGCCTCGTCGATCAGGTCGATGGCCTTGTCCGGCAGGAACCGGTCGGAGACGTAGCGGTCGGCCAGGTTCGCCGCGGCCACGAGAGCGCCGTCGGTGATCGAGACCTTGTGGTGCGCCTCGTACCGGTCGCGCAGCCCCTTGAGGATATTGATGGTGTGGGGCAGAGACGGCTCGGCCACCTGGATCGGCTGGAAGCGTCGCTCGAGCGCGGCATCCTTCTCGAAGTGCTTGCGGTACTCGTCGATCGTGGTGGCACCGATGGTCTGCAGCTCGCCTCGGGCGAGGAGAGGCTTCAGGATGCTGGCCGCGTCGATGGCGCCCTCAGCGGCACCGGCACCGACGAGGGTGTGGATCTCGTCGATGAAGATGATGATGTCGCCGCGGGTGCGGATCTCCTTGGTGACCTTCTTCAGCCGCTCCTCGAAGTCACCGCGATAGCGGCTTCCGGCGATGAGCGAGCCGAGGTCGAGCGAGTAAAGCTGTTTGTCTTTCAGCGTCTCGGGTACATCGCCCTTGACGATGGCCTGGGCGAGACCCTCGACGACGGCGGTCTTGCCGACTCCGGGCTCACCGATCAGAACCGGGTTGTTCTTGGACCGGCGGGACAGGATCTGCATGACCCGCTCGATCTCCTTCTCGCGCCCGATGACCGGGTCGAGTTTGTTGTCGCGGGCGGCCTGCGTGAGGTTGCGCCCGAACTGGTCGAGAATCTGGCTGCCCGCCGGACCGCTCGCCTGCTCGTTCGCGCCGACCTGCACCTGCTCCTTGCCCTGGTAACCAGAGAGGAGCTGGATGACCTGCTGGCGCACCCGGTTGAGGTCGGCGCCGAGCTTGACGAGCACCTGGGCGGCAACGCCTTCACCCTCGCGGATGAGGCCGAGCAGAATGTGCTCGGTGCCGATGTAGTTGTGGCCGAGCTGCAGTGCTTCGCGCAGGCTCAGTTCGAGAACCTTCTTGGCGCGCGGCGTGAACGGGATGTGCCCCGTCGGCTGCTGCTGGCCCTGACCGATGATGTCCTGCACCTGCTCACGCACGGCGTCGAGGGAAATACCCAGGCTCTCGAGGGCTTTGGCCGCAACTCCCTCGCCTTCGTGGATCAGGCCGAGCAGGATGTGCTCAGTACCGATGTAATTGTGGTTGAGCATTTTGGCCTCTTCCTGGGCCAAAACAACGACGCGTCGAGCTCGGTCGGTAAATCTCTCAAACATGTGATCGCTCCCTTGGCGCCAGGGCAGTTGTGGCGCCGATACATTGAGAGTAACGAGCGAACCCTGAAATGAGTGCCTCTGTTCGCCGCAGGCGTGACGCATGTCGTCGCGCACCGGCTCCGACCTCGTCGCCTTCGGCCGATTTCGGAAGGTGTGGCGGGCGATCTCGATCGCACGTGGCGGCCTCGTCGGCCGAACAGGTGGTGACCTCGGATGCGTTCGCCACCGCCTGGGAAGAGGCGCTGCGACTCAGCCAGACGCAGATCATCGCCGCGCTGCAGGCCGCCAGCTGTGCCGACCGCATCATCCTCCTGGCCGATGGTCGCGTGGTCGATGACCGCGGCCGGTCCACCGCCGCGCAAATCGGCACCATGTTGCCGAGCATGGAAGCACGATCGGCGTGGTGAGACGACGGAGGGCCTTGATCCGGGGCACCGACGGTCCGATGACGGTCGGGCCGCTGCCCCCCGGAATTGCGGGTGCACGGAATCGTCGGACTGCGTGTCGCAGACGCCTCGATTATGCCCTCGGCAATGTCCGGCAACACGGATGCCGCCGTCGTCGCCATCGCGGAACGCGCTGCTGCCCTCATCCCGGGTAGCCGTGCGGCGGCGCACGCGCGGATACCCAACGAAGGATCGGTTGGCCTACTCCGGCTTGAGGATGACTTTGGTCCAACCGTTGGTGCGTTCGCCAAAGTTCTTGTAGGCATCCGCGGCTTTGCTGAGGGGGATCTCGTGGGAAACGATCCAGGATGGCTTGGCTTTGCCCGCGGCGATCAGGTCGCGCAACTGCCGATTGTACTTCTTCACCGGGCATTGTCCGCTGCCTATGCTTTGACCCTTGAGCCACTGCAGGCCATAATCAATGGCAAGTTTGCCCTGCTTGGCGTTATCGTCGAAGCCGCCGGGATCTGCCGGAAGGAAGACTCCGACAACGCCGATTCCCCCGGTGATGCGCACGGACTGGATCAGCCGATTCAGAGTCATGGCGGGATCTTCGGTGCCCTGGGGGTCGTGGGCCTGATAACCCACGCATTCACACCCCCGGTCCGCGCCGATACCCTTGGTCTGGTCCAAAACGAACTCAACCGGGTCCATCTTCGAGTCATCAATGGCGATCGCACCGATCTGCTCGGCGAGGGCCAGCCGGTCAGGGCGTCGATCCACGACCCAGACTTTACTCGCGCCCTTGATCGTGGCGGACAGGGCGGCCATCAGTCCGACTGGACCCGCACCGTAAATCACGACCGTGTCACCGGGGATCACTCCGGCCATCTCGGTAGCGTGGTAACCGGTAGGGAAAATGTCCGACAGCATCACGTAATCGTTTTGCTTTTCTACCGCGTCTTCACCCAGGCGCAAGCAGTTGTTATCGCCGTAGGGCACACGCAGCATTTGGGCCTGCCCGCCGGGATACGGACCCATGCCAGCGAAGCCGTAGGCGGCGCCCGCGCCGACCGGGTTTGGTTGAGTGGTCATGCAGTAGTTCGTGAAACCGCGTTCGCAATTCTTGCAAAACCCGCAGGAAATATTGAATGGCAGCACGACCCGATCGCCGACCTTGACGGCGTCGACGCCGTTTCCGATCTCGATGACCTCACCCATGTTCTCGTGACCAAAGGTGCGCCCGACTTCGAAATCGGTGCGTCCCTCGTACATGTGCAAATCGGAACCGCAAATATTTGTCGCTGTGATGCGAACAAGAACGTCAGTGGGGCGTTCGATCTTGGCATCCGGAACGTCTTCAACGTTGACCGCGTTGGGGCCTTTATAAACGACTGCTTTCATTTCTTTCACTCCCTAAATTTTGACCATGAAAGACGGAAGATCCGCCCTCACTTTCGGAGGTGCATTTACGGTGAATGTCCGGGCAGAGTCTCAGGCTGCGCGGAAAATGTGCATGTCCCAGATCTATCACGATCGCACATGACCCGCCACTGCGAGGATGCGACCGAATTCGGGTTGCGCATTGCCCCCTGCCAGCGTCAGGGGTGCCTCGTCGACACCACGAGGTGGGCACCGAGGTGGGCACCGAGGCATTCGCTCTTACGACGGAACGGCCGCTAGCCGTTCGGCTATCGGGCGTTCAGCAACCCCCGCGTCAGAACGTATGTGAAATCGTCGGTCAAGCGCTATTGTGCCGGTTTGGTCATTCGGCGACGCGAGTCGCGTCAATTCCGGAGCGGTCTGCATAGCTGGTCGATTGCACGAACCGTCCAGGAGGCGCGCGTTGAGCCGGATGGCTCAAGAACGTTCAGGTTCATTCCAGAGTTGAACGCATCCGGCGGACAGGTCATTGGTTCAACGGCGAGTCCAATTCTGTCGATCGAGGGTACTAATTGATCAGCCGTATGCACCTGAACCCACGGGCATTCGGGACCCCAGATCATTTCCACTCCACTGCCCGCGGTCGTCGTCAATCGAAGTGTCGCCATGCCTTCATCGTCCCGGTCGAAGCCAGTGAATCCATGGTCGATGGAGGTGTCATCGATAGTCCGCGGCGTGCGGAAGTCAAACACGGCAAGATCACCAGCATCGAGATCACAGAGGTGAAGGGGTATGAGGCGGTCATGAGTCACGGTCAGGATTCGCTGGGCTGCGAGCTCCAGCGTCCAGTCGTTGACGCGGCCATCGCCGGCAACAAGGTACGGGTGCGGAGCGACGCCAAAAGGGGCGGCATTTGGACCGGCATTCACTGCCGTAACTGCCGTTCGAAGGCCACCGGCGTCAAGCGCAAAATCCACCTCCAGCGTCACCCGGTGGGGGTATCCAGGCTGCGCTTCGACGGTTGCCGCGAGGACGAGCCGATCGGCCGCCTGCCTGACCACTGCAAAGTTCAACCAGGACACGAGTCCATGGAGAGCGTGACCCCTCGACGGCTCGGTGATGCTGAGCTGTTGCTCGACACCACCGAATGTGTACTTTCCATCCACGACTCGGTTCGGCCACGGCGCCAGGATGGCGCCGCGAAAGAAAGGTCGCACCCCAATTGGGTTACTCGGGGGTCAGGACCCGAGGAATGTCGGCGTCCCATTCGGTCTCGGCAACGTGAAGTGCGCGGTACGTGTAGTCCGTGTCCCACCCGTGGAAGACGAGATAGTCCTTGCCATTCAGACCAAAGACCAGGTCTTGGCCACCAGGGCCGCGATATAGGCCCCCCGACCCTTCGGTCGAGAGGATCGGACCCGTTTCCTTCGTCCACGGGCCATCGATTGAGGCAGCCGTTGCAGCACCGACCGCATATCGGTCGTCTCCGTAAGAGTTAGCGGAGTAGAGCATCAGGAGTCCTGTACCTCGGACCACAATGGTGGGAGCCTCGATAAGGTTGCCCTCCCAATCCTCGGTTTGCTTCAGGATCCTGATGGGATCGCCCGTGATGCTGAGCCCGTCGGGAGAGAGCGTGGCCGCCTGAATCCAGGTGTCGAGGTCGCAACAGTTACCGTCATTTTTCCAGACGAGGTACAAGGCGTCGTCGATGAGCACGGTGCTTGCATCGATCGCGCCGCCTTCGTCTTCTGGACAGATGATCATGGCGTCGCTCTGAACGATGAACGGTCCGGCCGGGTCGCTGGCAGTGGCTACACCAATGCACTGCAGCGTTGGCGCAAAATTCGTCGCCGTGAAGTACATGACGAATGAATCATCGGCGAGTCTCGTCACCTCAGGCGCCCAGGTCTTTCCCGGAATAATCCAGCTTGGGAGATCCGGCAACGCGTCCGGTAACACCTCCCAATCGAGGAGATCGGTGGAGGAGGCGACCTGCACGTTGCGGTTGTTGTCGTTGGTGGCATACGCGAAATAAGTGCCGTCGACCTCCACCACGTCGGGGTCTGCGAAATTCGTGTTGAGTACCGCAGCGCCTGCTGCGGCAGACGCCGGAGGTGCCGAGTGCTCCGGAGCCGCCGTGCAGCCACTCACCGCGAAGGCGGTCATGATGGCTCCAGCCACACACGCTACCGCTGCGCGGCGAGCAGAGGTCAACACGTGCTATCCCTTCACTCCGGAGCGAGAAACGCCCTCGATGATAAAGCGCTGAAGGAAGATGAACAGCGCCAGCACGGGCACGCTCGCGACAACCGCGCCGGCCATCAAAAGGTCGTAGCGCACCGCATTTGCGGACTGAAGCGTGGACAGTCCAGCTGGCAGTGTTTGTATCTCCGGGCTGAACAAGACGTAGACGGGCCAGAGGAAGTCGTTCCAGTTGCCGAGGAAGGCGAGCAGCGCGAGTGTTGCAAGTGCGGGTTTGGCGAGCGGCAGAACCACTTGCATGAAGATGACGAATCGGTTCGCCCCATCGAGCCGGGCGGCCTCCTCTAACTCGATCGGCAGGCCGACGAAGAACTGTCGCATGAAGAACACTCCGAATGCGGACGCCGCCGTGGGAATGATGATCGCGACGAGCGAGTTGAGCCACCCCAGTTCGCTCACGATGAGGTAGTTGGGAATCACCAGGATTACCGGCGGCACCAGCAATGTCGCGACGATGATGACGAAGACGAAATTCTTGCCGCGAAACTGCATTCGTGCGAGCGGATACGCCGCCAATGACGCCGTGACGACGACGAGCGTGGCATTGAGGGCGGCTGCGACCATGCTGTTTGCGAACCATTGCAGCACCGGAGTCGCAGTCCCGGGAGCGAGGATAGACGCGAAAGCTTGTACGGAAATTGGATTGGGAATCCACGCCGGTGGAATAGCCGTTGCGTCAGCCCGGGTCTTGAAGCTGGTCACGATCATGAAGATGATCGGGCTGATGAACGCGATTGCGATCGCGCCGAGAACGACGACCCTAGTGATTGTGCCACTCCGTCGACGTGCACTGCGTGCACGGGAACCTGCACTGATCCTGGTCGTGAGAGCGTTCACGAGCGCACCTCCTTCTTGAGCTTCTTGGGCTGTTTCTCGCGAAAGATGTAGAAGACAAAAGCACTGATCGCCATGAGGAATACGGTCAGTACATAACTCATCGCTGCGGCGCTGCCCATCTGAAAGTTGCGCAGACCCGCGTCGGCGATCTGATATATGGCCGTGCGCGTTTCACGTCCGGGGCCGCCCTGAGTCATGAGATAGGACTGGCCAAACATGTTGGCGGATGCAAGAAGGGTGATGATCGTGATGAACGAGAGGATGGGCTTGAGCCCGGGGATCGTCACGTGCAGGAACTGCATCCACGGTCCGGCCCCATCAACACGTGCGGCTTCGTAGAGTTCGATCGGGATGTCCTGAAGGCCGGCAAGGTAAATGACGGCGTTGAATCCGAGCGTCCACCAGACGGTCACTCCCACGAGCGCGACCCAGGCCGCGGGCGTCGTTGTTGTCCAAGCGGTGTCATCCGGAAGTCCTAGGAGTCCCAGATAGTGGTTCACCAGCCCGATGTTGTTGTCGAGCAGGTATCGCCACAGCACCGAGATGACGGCGACGCCGAGTACGTAGGGGGCGAAGTAGATTGCTCGGAGAAAGTCCCGTCCGGGAAACTTCCTGCTCATGAGTAAGGCAACGGCGAGCGGGACGATCAGGAGCAATGGCACGCTGAGTACCGTGAAGATGCCGGTGGCCCGCATGGACCCCCAGAACGGGCCAAAAACCGTCGATCCGGGTGAGAACAAGGCGACGTAGTTGTCGAGGCCGACAAAGGGTTTGTTCGGCAACGTGTAGTCCCAGGAATGAAGACTGATCCACACCCCTAAAACTGCCGGTAGGACGACGAAGCTGCCAAACAGAAGCAGGTAGGGGGCAAGGAATAGCCAGGGGGTGGCTATCCCCTGCCGCCGAGTGCCCGCTCGCACTCCACGATTTTTCTGCGACTCCGGGTCGGAGGCCGAGGGGCGGCCCCCCCCCTTCCCCATGGGGAGGGCGCGCTCACCGACCTTCGTCGACACTGGTCAGTCCCCGAACGAGGCTTTGTTGTCGGCCATGAGTTTCGTCGCCGTGCCGGCGGCTTTTTTGAGCGCGTCACTCGGCGTCGTCGTTCCCTGAACCCCGTCGGCGACTGCGATTTCGAGGGTCTCGGCCTGAACCCCACCGATCCCGGGAATGGGCGGCAAGAAACGCATCGAATCGATCGTTGCCGCGATTGCTTCCTGCGGCAGGCCGTCGAGGGCACCCGCATCACGCACCGACTGGCGAGCGGGGATCATGCCCGAGCTCGCCCACTCGGCGGACTGCTCGCTCATCCAGGCGATGAACACCTTCGATGCGTTGACCTTGTTCTGGTCGGCGTTTGCCTGGCGGGGAAGGAAGAAGTTATGGGAGTTGGCCCATACGGCATCCGTGTCACCAATTGTGGGGACCGGAGCGACCGCGTAAGGCAGACCGGACTCGGCGAGATCGTTGATCTGCCAGATGCCGTCCCATGTGATCGAGGTCTCACCATTCTTGAAGGCGACGTACTGAGAGTCGATGGCGACGTCACTCGGGCTGTAACCGTCGTCCACGATGGAGCGCTGCCACTCAAGTGCCTCTACCCCGGCTGCTGAATCAAACGTTGCCCCGTCGTCACCATATGGTTCACCGTCGTTCTGCCACAGCACGGAGAGGTTCATGAGGTGGCTCGGCCACCGCGTCGGCATCCAGAATGGAGTTTCGTACCCAGCTGCTTTGAGCTTGTCGAGCGCCTCCTGGAAGGAAGCCGCGTCGGTCGGGGCCCCTTCGATCCCAGCGGCGGCGAAATGTTCGGTGTTGTAGTACATGGCCAGTGAATGCACATCGAGCGGAATGCCGTATCGGGCGTCCTTATAGACGCCGGCATTCCAGACTTCGTCGCTGAAGTCATCTGACGTGAGACCCAAGTCCTCAGCGAGATCGTCGATCGGTACTATGACGTTTCGCGCGGCATTCGACGCGAGCTGGTCCAGGTGCATCACGCCGACGTCGGGACCCTCGCCGGCGGTCACCGCTGCGGGCAGTCTCTGGTAGAAGTCGGTCCACTGCATCGTGTTCGAGACAACCGTGATGTTGTCATGCTCAGCATTGAAGTCGGACACCATCTTCTCCATGAACGGACCGTCCCCGCCGGTGAAGCCGTTCCAGTAGGACAGCTCCACTTCAGGTCCGGTGTATTCACCGGTGAAGGGCTCACTCGCCGCCTGCCCGGTTCCGCCCGCAGAGCATCCGGCCAGTACCAGCATGAGTGCGGCACCGAGAGCTGTGGCCCCAATCACTCGCCGCCCCAGGAAGTCTTTCTGCTTCATGATCGTTCGTCCTCCTCATCGAAAACATCGCTCCGCGACTCATGCGCGAAGCGGGCCGCCCATTCCCCGCACCAATCGGAGCGGCAGACGAGCGCCTTCCGTCAATGTACAGCGCTAGAAAGATGTTTGTCTAGTCTGCGAGGATCCGCGACAAACACCGTTTCCAGCGCCTGGCCACAGTCGCCTTAGGATGGACCGGACGGGACGGGACAAACATGGCAAGGGTTCGACTAATAGACGTCGCGGAGCTCGCGGGCGTATCCATGAAGACCGTCTCAAACGTCGTTCACAACTATCCTCACGTGGCCCCGGCGCTCCGCGAGAAGGTGCAAGCGGCAATTGACCAGCTCGGCTACCGACCCAACCTTACGGCGCGGCGTCTGGCTACCGGAAGAACCGGAATGATCGCCCTGGCAATCCCCGAAATCGACCACCCGTACTTTTCGGAACTCTCCCGTCACATTGCCGAAGAAGCAACTCGACGAGGATACCGAGTCATCATCGAGCAGACCTTGAGCGATCCCGTCGCGGAACGGGCGGTACTCAGCGATCGGGAGGCTGGGCTGGTCGACGGCGTGATCTTTCACCCCGTCCGCATGGAATCGCTCGACATTGCGAAGCTCGATCCTGGCACTCCGCTGGTCTTGCTCGGCGAGGCGGCCATGCCTGTCATGACAGACCACGTGATGATCGACAACATCTCGGCCGCTCTCGATGCCACGCGGCACCTCTTAGCGAGAGGATGTCGACGCATCGCTTTTCTCGGTGTCATAGCGGCGGACATCACTGGTTCGACGAATCAGCGCCTTCTCGGCTACCAACAGGGTCTCCTGGAGGCCGGGGTCCAGCTGGATCCTGAGCTGGTATTCACGGCCTTGGAATTCACGGCTGAAGCAGGCCTTCGTTCGGTTGCCGAGGCGATTGAGCGCGGGGTGTGTTTTGACGGCGTGGTCAGCCGCGACGACCGGTTTGCGATCGGAGCATTGAAAGCCCTCCATGATTCCGGGCGATCGGTACCCGCAGATGTGGCCGTGGTCGGTTGGGACAACACCTTCCTGGCCGCGTACACGTCCCCGACACTCACCTCCGTGGCGCCGAGGAAGACCGCTATCGCCGCGGCTGCTTTCGATCTCCTCGAGGAACGAATCGCTGGATACCGGGGGGTTGGCCGCCACAGGATCGTGGGGCATTCACTCGAGGTGCGCGAGAGCGCTCCATTTGCTCCTTGACGCCTCGACCGACACTCAGACTTTACAGCGCTGTAATTTGGCGGCATGATTGCGGTATGTCGCGTTCTCTCCCGATTTCTGCCAGTGCCCAGGGTGGCGTGTATCCCCGCCCGCAACTTGTCCGCCCGAATTGGCACGATCTCGCCGGCGAGTGGGCATTCGAACACGACGATCACGACATCGGCAGAAGCGAGAAGTGGTTCGCAAACCCTGCACACCTTGGCCGGGTCATCACTGTTCCGTTTCCGCCTGAGTCGGAGATGTCAGGAATCGCCGAGCCGGGCTTCCATCCCGTTGTCTGGTATTCCCGCATCATCAGCCCCGAAGACGTGGCCGCGAGCGGACTGTCCCGCGGGCGTGACCGAGTGGTGTTGCATTTTGGGGCGGTCGACTACCGCGCATCTGTGTGGATCGATGGCCAGTTCATCGGGTCTCACGAGGGCGGCCAGACGCCATTCTCCTTTGACATCACCGAAGCTCTGTCGCCCCAAGAGGACTGCGTGCTCGTGGTTCGTGCCGAGGATGACCCCCACGACGTAGCTCAGCCGCGGGGCAAACAGGATTGGCTTGAGGATGCGCACGTCATTTGGTACCACCGCACTACGGGGATTTGGCAACCGGTCTGGCTCGAGTCTGTGCCGGATCAGCGCATCACGGCACTGCGTTGGATTCCAAACGTGCCGGCTGGGGACGTCGCGATCGAGGTGGAGCTGACGCGGCGACCGGCGCCGAGCGTTACTGTTCAGGTGGAACTGTCCATCGCGGGCGAAATTCTCGCCCGGCAGTCTTTCTTGGCCGTTGAGCCGCGATCACAGGCAACCATTCAGATTTCTCGGCAGGCGAACGGTCAGGCCTGTGAAGCTCTCCTCTGGTCACCGGAAAACCCACGACTGATTGACGCGCATGTCTCGATCATTGCTGACGACGGAAGCATTCTCGACGAGTCCTTCTCCTATTTCGGGCTTCGCAGCGTCGGTGTCGCGGGCGGCAGGTTCCTGCTCAATGACCGACCGTACTTCGTACGATCGGTGCTGGAGCAGGGCTACTGGCCGCAGTCGCACCTCGCTGCGCCCTCGGCCGAAGCTCTGCGAGCCGAAGTGGAACTCATCAAGGCCCTCGGGTTCAACGCCGCGAGAATCCATGAAAAGGTCGAGGACCCTCGATTCCTCTATTGGGCGGACCGGCTCGGCTTGCTCATTTGGGGTGAAATGGGCAGCACCTACGAGTTCTCTTCGGAGGCAGTATCGCGAGTCACCCGCGAATGGACCGAAGTAGTGCGCCGCGACCGATCGCATCCGTCAATCGTCACCTGGGTTCCCCTCAACGAGAGTTGGGGTGTTCAACAGATCGCACACGACGACGCCCAGTTGAGCTTCGCCCAGTCGCTCTACCACCTGACTCGCGCGCTCGATCCGAGCCGCCCCGTCATCTCCAATGACGGCTGGGAACACGCCATATCTGACATCCTCACAATCCACGACTATGCGGGCACGGCCGAGCAGCTCGACGCCAATTACAAGGACATCGACGCCATCCGATCCCTCGTTGCGGGTATGGGTCCGGCAGGGCGTCGCCTGCAGCTCATCCCCCGCGAAGTCGATGGCCAGTCGATCATGGTCACTGAATTCGGCGGGGTCAGCTTCGCGCCCGATGCTGCCGATGACTCGTGGGGCTACACGACAGCGACAAGCCATGAGGACTTCGAAAATCGTGTATCAGGTCTCGTGGGAAGCCTTCGGGACAACCCGCTCCTCTCGGGCTTTTGTTACACCCAGCTGACGGACACAATGCAGGAGACCAACGGCCTGACCGACGCGAACCGGGAGCCCAAACTGCCGATCGCCGTCATTCGCAGCATCGTATCCGGGGAGAACGCACCCCTTCCCCGGGTGGCGCGGGTCGCTGCGTCGAGCCTGCACCCAGCCACCGGCTGAGGACACCTGCGACCGGCTCCACGCACTCGGTCTCAGTGAGTGCACGCAGGTATTGAGATCGGGCGTGGAGTTGTGCCTCTGCTCGAGTTTCAGCGAGTCCGACGACGGCCGCACAGGCGGCCGTGGCGACGATGTCCAGCAGGAACCCGGAGACGGCGCTTTCGAACCGCGCGCCCCGGGTTCGGAACCAGCCAAGTCGACCGGCATAAAACCCCTGTGCGGGAGAAAGATTTGTGCGATCACCTCGACCCGGATCTGCATCGCCAGGTGAGCCAGGAAGAAAACCAGAGCGATCACGCCGTCAGAACGGATGCTCCGCAGCACCGTGAGCAAGAACATGAACGTGGCGAGAATGAGCGGAAGCGTACTATGCACACACGCCTCTGCACGGGCACCGGCCAAAAACACGTTTCACCCGCGCCCCCGAACGAATTCGACGGAGATTTTGGCAAAAGCGGTTAGGTTAGCTTGAAAAACTTCCCTCTTTCCCAAAATCTCCGTCGAATTGGTTCACCACCGAACCGAGCTCCTGGTCGTGCGGTCTCCGGCTCGTGAACGCCTGTTGGGCACGTCGCGCATCGTCGAGGGAGTGCCCCCTCGACCACCGCCGAATTGGGTGAGGCGAGGTGCCGGGGCTCGGAGCCGAGCCGGACGCCGCTACTGCACCGCGGAGGTCAGCCGGGCGAGATTGTCGAGCACCGTGGAGCGCAGCGGCTGCTTCATCCATTCCGCCAGGGTGAGTTCACGGCTGTCCTCCCGGTAGCCGTCT
The DNA here is from genome assembly GCF_004403145.1 of Cryobacterium sp. TMT1-62. Lineage (NCBI taxonomy): Bacteria > Bacillati > Actinomycetota > Actinomycetes > Micrococcales > Microbacteriaceae > Cryobacterium > Cryobacterium sp. TMT1-62. Next base: position 76,773 of record NZ_SOGZ01000049.1, read on the forward strand.
TCCACCGCCCGCAACTGCTGCACGAAGGAGCGTCCGCGCACCATCATCGATACCTCGAAGTTGAGGCTGAACGAGCGCATGTCCATGTTGCTCGACCCGATCACGGCCACCTCGTCGTCGATCGTGAAATGCTTGGCGTGCAGCACGTAGGGAGCCTTGTACAGGTAGATCTTCACGCCCGCCCGAAGCAGCTCCTCATAGTAGGAGCGCTGCGCGTGGTAGACGAGGGCCTGATCGCCGACCTCGGAAACGAACAGCTCCACCCGCAGCCCGCGCTGAGTGGCCGTCGTGATGGCGTACATGATCGACTCGTCTGGCACGAAGTACGGGCTCGTGATGATGATGCGCTCCTGTGCATAGTAGAGCAGAGCGAGGAACAGACGCAGGTTGTTCTCGCCCTCGAAGCCGGGTCCGCTGGGCACGACCTGGCAGTCCAGGGAGTGCGGCACAACCTCGGTTGACACCGGCTGGATGTCCCGGGTCAGAAGGTCGTTGGTCTCGCTGTACCAGTCGGTGATGAAAATCGCGTTGAGACCCGACACGATCGGTCCCTCGACCCGCGTCATCAGGTCTTTCCACTTCAGGCCGCGACGGATGTTCCCCGGCATGTTGTACGTGCGGTCGATGACGTTCTGCGACCCCATGTAACCGACCGTGCCGTCGATGATCAGCACCTTACGGTGGTTGCGCAGATCCGGCCGTTGCCACTTTCCCTTGAGCGGCTGCAGCGGCAGCAGGAGCTCCCACTTCACGCCGGAGTCGGTGAGCCGGCGCAGCGTCTCGCGGTAGCCGAGCTTGCGCATCGACTGGATATGATCCATCAACACGCGCACGGTCACGCCGCGCTTGACGGCGTTTTCGAGGGCGTCGAAGAATGGTGCCGTGGTCGGATCCAGGGAAAGAATGTAGAACTCGACGTGCACGAAATTGAGGGCCCGATCGATGTCCGTGACCATCTCGGCGAACGTGCCCTCATAGTCGCCGAGCAGGCGGGCCTCGTTGCCGCCGACCAGCGGCATCGCCCCCAGATTGCGGTTGAGTTCGACGACCGAGTCGAGCCAGAGCGGCCACGGATGATCGCGACGCACCTGATCGATTCCCTCGGTGCTGTCGAGGATGAACTGGTTGATCTCCTCCTGCATTTCCAGTCGCTTTTTCGGCAGGGTTCGGTAGCCGATGAGCAGGAAGAGTAAGGCGCCGATGAAGGGCAGGAAGAAGATCGTTAGCAGCCACGCCATGCCCGATGTCGGCCGACGGTTGCGAGGAACGACGACGATTGCCACCACGCGAATGGAGAAATCGACCACCAGGGCGATCACGAGGATGATGGTCGAGATGTCGATGCCGAACATTCGGTGCTACGTAACCGGTTTATCGAGCCCGAGCTTGGCGCGCTCTTCCGCCTCGATCCGGGCGTAGACCTTACGCTCCGTGCGGTCCGCCCGCACGATGGAACGCATCACGATCCAAAAGATCAGCCCGACGGCGACGGTGGGCAGGAGCGCCCAGAAAGCGCTGACCCAGAAGTTATCCATGATGTCTCCAACGATACGGGAAAACGGCGGGCGGGCGCGCGGCGTTTACGTGTTCAGCAGCCCTGCGATACCGGTTCCGATTGCGTAGATCCCGGTTCCCCCGACGCCGACCCAGATCGAGATTTCGAGCAGGGACGGACGACGACGGACGCGCGGGATCGGTTGGCCGGGCACAGGCTCGCCGGGCACAGGCTCGCCGGGCACAGGCTCGCGAGGCGGATTCGACCTCATCGGATGATCATTTCACCAGTGGGAACAGGATGGTCTCCCGGATTCCCAGCCCGGACAGCGCCATCAGCAAACGGTCGATGCCCATGCCCATGCCGCCGGTCGGCGGCATCCCGTGCTCGAGGGCCCGCAGGAATTCCTCGTCGAGGCGCATGGCCTCGGGGTCGCCGCCGGCGGCGAGGCGCGCCTGTTCGACGAAGCGCTCACGCTGCACGACCGGGTCGACGAGCTCGGAGTAGCCGGTGGCCAGCTCGAAGCCGCGCACGTACAGGTCCCACTTCTCGACCACCCCGGCCACACCGCGGTGGCCGCGCACGAGCGGGCTGGTGTCGATCGGGAAGTCCAGCACGAACGTGGGGCGGGTCAGGCCGCCCTTCACGAAGTGCTCCCACAGCTCCTCGACGTACTTGCCGTGGATGGGGTGGTCGATATCGAGCCCCTCCGTGTCGGCGAGCACCTTCAAGTCGGCGAGCGGGGTGGCCGGCGAGATCACGTAGCCCACGGCCGCGGACAGGCTGTCGTACATGCCGATGCGGTCCCAGTCGCCGCCCAGGTCGAATTCGGTGCCGTCGGCCCAGGTCACCACGTGCGAGCCGGCGATGGCGAACGCGGCATCCTGAATCAGTTTCTGGGTGAGGTCGGCGATCGAGTTGTAGTCGCCGTAAGCCTCGTAGGCCTCCAGCATCGCGAACTCCGGCGAGTGGGTGGAGTCGGCGCCCTCGTTGCGGAAGTTGCGGTTGATCTCGTAGACCCGGTCGATGCCGCCGACCACGGCGCGCTTGAGGAACAGCTCCGGCGCGATCCGCAGGAAGAGGTCGGTGTCGAACGCATTGCTGTGGGTCGTGAACGGGCGAGCGGATGCGCCACCGTGCATGACCTGCAGCATCGGCGTCTCAATCTCGATGAAGCCCAGCTCCGTGAAGGTGCGGCGCAGGCTAGCGACGGTCTGCGAGCGCTGGATCACGCTGCGGCGGGCCTGCTCGCGAATGATCAAGTCGAGGTACCGACTGCGCACGCGGGTCTCCTCGCTGAGCGCGGTGTGCAGGTTCGGCAGCGGCAGCAGCGCCTTGGCGGCGACCTGCCACTCCGACGCCATGACGGAGAGCTCGCCGCGGCGGGAGGAGATGACCTCGCCGGAGACGAAGAGGTGGTCGCCGAGGTCGACGAGGTCTTTCCAATCGGCGAGGGATTCCTCCCCCACCGCCCCCAGGGAGATCATGGCCTGGATGCGGCTGCCGTCCCCGGACTGCAGGCTCGCGAAACAGAGCTTGCCGGTATTGCGCAGGTGCACGACGCGGCCGGCGAGGCCGACGATGACGCCGGTGACGGCATCCGCTTCGAGGTCGCCGAACTGCGCACGCACGGCGGGGATCGTGTCGGTGACGGGCACGGACACCGGGTAGGCGCCGCCGGCGGGACTGGTCGCGGCGGCGTTCAACCGGTCACGCTTGGCCAGGCGCACGACCTTCTGCTCGTTGGTCTCGGCCTCCGCCGCTGCGGCGGCCACGATTTCGGCCTCGGTCGGTGCTGGGTTCTGCTCGCTCATGCGGTTCTCCGTGGCAGGTGGCGGCCGGGCGATGCCCGTCGCTCCCGCGCGTGCTCATTGATGTGACGACGTGTTGATGAAAGGTCGGGCTGGTGAGGGTCTGGCTGGTGACGGTCGTGCGGGTGGTGCGGCCTAGGGAAGGTCCAGGGCCACGTTGTCGATCAGCCGGGTGTGGCCGACCAGCGCGGCGACCAGCATGCGGGCCGGGCCGTGATGCTCGCCCCCGACCGGAAGGAAGGTCCGCGGGTCGACGACAACGAGATAGTCCAGTTTAACCAGCGGCTGCACGTCGATCCGCGCGTGGGCGGCCTGCAGTGCGGCGCCGACCCCCTGGGCGGCGACGGATGCTGCGGCCTCGAGCCCCGCGGACAGCGCCCGGGCGGCGGCGCGCTGCGCCGGTTCGAGCGCGCGGTTGCGGCTGGAGAGGGCGAGGCCGCCGTCTTCGCGCACGATCGGGACGACCTCGATGCGGGTGCGGAAGTTGAGGTCGGCCAGCATCCGTTCGACCAGGAAGACCTGCTGCGCGTCTTTCTGGCCGAACACGGCCACGTCGGGGCCGACGATGTTGAACAGCTTCGCAACCACCGTCAGCATGCCGTCGAAATGCCCGGGGCGCGCAGCGCCCTCGAAGAGGCTGCCGACCGCGCCGGCGACAACCCAAGTGGAAGCGGCGCCGTCCGGGTACATCAGCTGGCTGGTTGGCGCGAATACGAACGGCACGCCCTCCGCGGCCAGAGCCGCGACATCGGCCTCGAGCATGCGCGGGTAGCTGCCGAGATCTTCCCCGACCCCGAATTGCAGCGGGTTGACGAAGATCGACACCACGACGATGTCGCCGAGGCTGCGGGCCCGGCGAACCAGGGTCAGGTGCCCGGCGTGCAGGGCCCCCATGGTCGGGACCAGCACGATGCGTGGTCGCCCGAGCCCGGCCTCGCCGCGCCCGGCGCGCGCGCTCTCGATGCGGCTCTGCGCGTCGGTCAGGCGGCTCCGCAGTTCCTCGATGCTGCCGATGACTGCTGGTTTGGTGAGCACGTTCACTCGTCCTCCGGTGTGTTGCGGTTGTGTCATTCGTCGAAACCGTCCTGGTCGCGGGTGTCGAGCGCGTCCAGCGCGTCGAGCTGGGAGAGGTCGAGACGGTCGGGGCTGGTTCGGGCCAGCGCGTTCTCCATGGCGGACCGCATCAGCGGCGCGATCACCGCTCCGGGGTGCTCGATGCCGATGCCGGCCAGCAGCCCGGTGGCCTGCTCCACGATCGAGGTGGAGAACGCCGTGGCGGTGTCAACGGCCTCGGCATAGGCAGCCCGGTCGGCCTCCGCGACGATCACGGGCTCGCCGCCCATCTCCACGACCAGCGCCTGCCCGATCGGCAGCACTGGCGTGGGCGCCGTCACCGCGAAGTAGCTGTCGGCGAGGCGGGCCAGGTCGATGCTGGTGCCGGTGAAGCTCATGGCCGGGTGGATGGCCAGCGGGATTGCGCCACCGGCCAGCGCCGGGGCCAGCACCGAGGTGCCATACCGGGCCGAGGTGTGCAACACAAGCTGGCCGGCCTGCCAGGTTCCGGCGGCCGCGAGCCCGCTGACGAGGCTCTCGAGCTGGGCGTCGGGCACGGCGATGATGACCAGTTCGCTGCGCTCGACGATCTCGGGAACGGTGAGGATGGGCGCGCCCGGAAGAATCGCCTCGGCCCGGTCGCGGCTGGACTGCGAGATGGCGGAGATCCCGACGATCGCGTGGCCCGCGCCGGCGAGGGCGGCGCCGAGGATGGGACCGACCCGGCCGGCACCGATGATGCCGATTCCGAGGCGTCCGGGACGCGGCGTCATTCGATGACTCCGTTCGGTTGCTTCCAGGTGGGTTGGGCCGCGGTCGGCTGGTCCTGGATCGGCTGGTTCCAGTGGTGGCTGGTGTCGGACTGGGCCGACGAGATGGCCCCGGAGGCGATCCGGTCGAAGAAAACCAGGGCCTCTGCGGCGGCCACCACCCCGAGGTAGGCGGAGACCGGCCCGGCGACGGTGTGCAGCCGGGCGGAGGCGAGGCGCAGCATCCGGGTCACGGGGCCCTGCGAGATGGCGACGCTCTGCAACCGGGCCAGCGGCACCAGCACCAGCTCCCGCGAGATCACGCCGCGCCGGAGCAGAGCGATGCCGCCCACGACGGTGTAGCCGGTGCGGCGCCAGGAGAACGGATGCAGCCAGGCCGCCCGGCGCGGCGCGTTCGTGAAGCCGTCGTCGCCGCCCTTCGAGCGGAGGCCCCGTTCGATCAGGGCCTGCTGCTCCGCCGAGTCGAACCCGGGCAGGATCAATTCGAGCACCCGGGCGACGTCGGCGAGCGTGCCCACCGGGAGGGTTGTGGTGTTGGCCTCGCCGGCGGCACCCTGGGTGCTGGAGTGGCCGGCCGTGTTGATGCGCACCTGCCACCAGCCGAACGGGCGCCAGAGCAACGGCTGCGAGACGCCGATCGCGTGGACCCGGCCCGGCGGCAGGGTCTCGTTGCTAGTAGTGAGCAGCCCGAAGCCGACCCGCACGCCGTCGGGGGTGCCGGCGATGCTGTAGCGCAGCGACTTGATGACCCTGGTGAAATAGAAGCTGACGCTGGCGATCAGGGTGGGGATGAAGGCTACGAGCAGCCAGTCGCTGCCGCCGGCGGTCACGCCGACGATCAGGGCGATTCCGGCGAGCACGACGAAAACCGTGAAGCCGCTGAACACGACGGATCCGATCAGCCGCCCGGGCGGAATCCGCACCACCGATTCCGGCGGGGCGGCGTCGGGGTCCAGCTCGGGCGCGAAGAGATCCCGGGCCCGGTCGGCGGCGGCGGTCGCGGGAGAGAGGGGTGACGCGGGAGCGAGACCGAGACGGGAGGTCTGGGCCAGCGCGGCATCCGGGGCGGGAACGGCCTGCTGCCGCAGTCCGGACGCGAGGCGAAGGATGTCCCGTCGCAGCTGGTCGGCCAGGGTCGAACCCAGGTAGGCCAGTTGCACATTGGCGTCCTGACCGGCCACGCTGACTTCGAGCTTCGCGGCGCCGATCAGGCGAGGGATGAACGGGCGCACGATGTTGACACCCTGGATGCGGTCGAGGCGGGCCCGGCGGTTGCTGCGGAAGAGCATTCCGCTACGCACCTCGACGACCTCCCCGGTGACCCGGAAGGTGTGCATGCGCCAGGACAGGTAGAAGACCGCCAGGACCAGCACAAGCACGACCGCGACCGCGAGCAGCGCCCAGCCGACGACGCCGCGCTCGAGGATCGCGTCGATCGGGTCGCCGCCGTATCTCGGCACCCCGAAGAAGACGTCGATCAGCCGCTCGCGGAGGTTGGCGATGATGAAGCCGAGCACGGCGACGATGAAGATGCCGCCGCGCAGCAGTGGGCTGGCCGGATGCAGCCGGTGCCATTCCCCGTCGGCGAGCGTGGTCACAGCCCGGCCCGGCGACTCTCGGCCAGCTCCACGAGCCGGTCGCGCAGGCTCTCCGCGTCGGCCTCGGCGAGCCCCGGGATGAGCACCCCCGACGAGGCCGCCGCGGTCACGAATTTGAGGTCGGCCAGACCCAGCCAGCGCGCGATCGGGCCGCGCGTGATATCGACCAGCTGCATCCGCCCGTAAGGGACGGACACGAACCGGGTGAACATGATGCCCCGGCGGAAGAGCAGGTCGTCGCGTCGCAGTTGATAGCCGATGGCCCGCACCCGGCGCGGTTCGAAGGCGACACTGGCCCCGGTGATCAACACGATCGCGCCGATCACGTAGAGCGCCCACTGCACGTCGAGAAGCAGCCACACCGCCGCGGCCATGGCCGTGAGCACCAGTCCGAAGACGATCGTGCCGACCGTCTCCACCACCACATAACGCGGGGAGACGCGCTTCCACTCCTCCACGTCGGGGAGGTCCAGTCCTACAGCCGCGTCAGGCACGCACTTCTCCCTGCTCTTGATCGTCGTCATCGGGGGGAAGCGTGCAGAAGTGCTCGGCCACGAGCCCCAGGGTCAGAAGGATCCCGGCACCTACCGCCGTCCCGATTGCAGGCCATAACGATGTTACCGCCGGCACGACCGAGCGGGTCAGGATGTAGAGCACGATTCCCAGTCCGCCGCCGAGAAGCAGCGCCCCGCTCAGCGCCGACGCCTTCGCCAGCAGCGCCACCCGGATGGCCAGGAACGGGTTGACGTGTTTCCGCACCGTGCCGCGAATGGCCTGACGGATCGGCCAGGCCAGCGCCAGGACGCCGATCCCGATCGCGATCAACGCGATCGGCAGGGTGGCCGGGGGCAGGAACATCGCCGAGCCGCCGGCCGCGGCGGCCAGCTCGAGCAGGAACACGACGACCAGGCCGGCCAGACCCAGGGCGATCAGCGCCGACGGCTGCGTACGTTTCACCGGTTGCCGCCCGCGGACGGCAGTGCGGGGTACCGCTGCACGGTGGTGTTGATCGCGCCGAGCAGCGCGCGCACCGGGCCGCGGCCCGGCAGCACTGCGGCCGGGTCGAGGTCCAACCACGGGGCCAGCACGAAGTCGCGCTCGGCGGCCCGCTGGTGCGGGATGGTCAGGCGCTCGTCGTGCAGCGAGGCCGTTCCGAAGACGATGATATCGATGTCGAGGGTGCGGTCGCCCCAGCGTTCGACCCGCACCCGACCGTGGTCGTTCTCGATGGCGTTCACCGCGTCGAGCAGGGTGTGCGGGTGCCCGGTGTAACGGATGCCGACCACCAGGTTCAGATAGCGCGGTGCCTCGTCGTCGACGCCGCCGACCTTCACCGCGGCGGACTCGTAGACCGGGGAGACGCCGGTCAGCTCGAGCCCGGGCACCTGCTCCAGCGCGTCGATCGCCGCGGTGAGGGTGGCCATGCGGTCGCCGAGATTGCTGCCCAGGGCGAGCAGCGCCGGGGTCGCGTCGGTCATGCGCGCGTCCGCACGATCTGCACCGCGACATCCGTGAACGGTACGGAGATCGGTGCCTGTGGTTTGTGCACCGTCACCTGCACCGTGTCGGCGGCGTCGTGCGCCAGCACCGCAACGGCGATGCGCTCGGCGACGGTTTCGATCAGGTCGACCGGGTTGTGCCGGGCAGCATCCGTCACTTCCACGGCGAGCTCGCCGTAGTGGATGGTCTGCGTCACATCGTCGCTCGCGGCGGCACGCCGCAGGTCGAGCCAAACCGTTACGTCGATGACGAAGTCCTGTCCGTTTTCCCGCTCGAAGTCGTAGACGCCGTGGTGCGCGTTGACCCGCAGGCCGGTGAGCGTGATGGAGTCGCTTCTCATGGTTCCATTCTGGCGGAATCCGCCAGTGCCAGCACATTCAGTGCCGTTCGCGTCGCCGCGACGTCGTGCACGCGCACCGCCCAGGCGCCGGCCTGCGCGGCCAGCACGCTGACCACGGCGGTCGGCAGATCGCGTTCCAGCACGCCCGCGTCGGCCGGGAGCACCCCGGCGAGGAACCGCTTGCGAGAGGCACCGACCATGACCGGGAACCCCAGGTCGGCGAAGGCGTCCAGGTGGGCCAGCAAACGCCAGTTGTGCTCGGGCAGCTTCGAGAAGCCGAGCCCCGGGTCGAGCACGATCTTCTCCGGCGGCAGGCCATCCGCGGTGAGCATGTCGACCCGCGCAACCAGCTCGGCCCGCACCTCGGCGACGACGTCGCCATAGACAGCGAGGTCGTCCATCTTCGGGGCATGCGCCCGCCAGTGCATGGCGACGTAGGTCAGCCCGCTGCGTGCGGCGAGGGATGCCATCAGCGGGTCCGCCAGGCCGCCGGAGACGTCGTTGATGATCTGCGCCCCGGCGGCGGCCGCGGCGGCCGCGGTGCTCGAATTGAGGGTGTCGACACTGATCGAAAGCCCCTGCCGGGCGAGTTCGCTGATCACCGGGATCACCCGGGACTGCTCCTCGGCGGGCGCGACCCGGCCGGCGCCGGGGCGCGTGGACTCGCCGCCCACGTCGATCAGGTCGGCTCCCTGGGACTGCAGGTCGAGAGCGTGGATGATCGCGGCATCCGTCGATGCCCACCGGCCGCCGTCGCTGAAGGAATCCGGTGTGACGTTGAGCACCCCCATGATCAGGGTGCGCGGCCGGGTCACCGGCCGGAGCCGATCAGGGCCATGATCTCGGCGCGCTTCACGGGTTCGGCGAGGGACCCGCGGCTGGCCATCGTGACGGTCGAGCTGGCGGTCTGGCGCGAACCGCGGGCGGTCACGCAGCCGTGCACGGCGTCGAGCACGACCAGTACGCCGAGCGGTGCGAGCCCGATTTGGAGCGCCTCGGCGATCTCCTCGGTGAGGCGTTCCTGCATCTGGGGCCGGGCGGCGATCGTGTCGACGACAGCCGGCAGCTTGCCCAGACCCACGACCCGTTCGTTCGGCACGTAGGCAAGGTGGGCGATGCCGAGGAAGGGCAGCAGGTGATGTTCGCAGACGGAGCGGAAGGCGATGTCGCGCAGGAGCACCAGTTCACCCGTGTGCGGGCCCACCGGGATCGTGTCACGCAGGTGGTCGACCGGGTCCACCGCCAGCCCGGCGAAGAGCTCACCGTAGGATTCGGCCACCCGGCGAGGGGTCGCCCTGAGGCCCGGACGGGCGGGATCTTCACCGATTGCGGCGAGGATCTCGGCGACCGCGGCTTCGATCCGAACCCTGTCCACTGCCACCCGGGGGCCTACGCGGTGGCAGGACGAGGGGTACGGGCCGGCGCGCGGGCCGGAGTGCGCGCGGCGGTCTCGCCAGCGGTACTGCCATCGGCGACTCCGCTCTCGATGAGGGCCTTGGGGGTCGGCATCGCGATGGGCGGCAGGTCGGAGACCGGACGCTTGTCACTGGACAGCCACTGCGGCCGCGGGGGCAGCTTGACGACGCCCGTGAAGAGCCCGGCCAGCGCGTGCTGGTCGAGCGTCTCGTGCTCGAGCAGCTCGGCGGCCAGTTCATCGAGGATGGCCCGGTTCGTGATCAGCACCTGGTAAGCCTCGTCGTGCGCGTCTTCAAGCAGCTGGCGCACTTCGGCGTCGACGCTTTCGGCGACCCGCTCGGAGTAGTCCCGCTGGTGGCCCATGTCGCGGCCGAGGAAAACCTCACCGGAACCCTGCCCGAGCTTGAGCGGGCCGACAGCCGAGCTCATGCCGAACTCGGTGACCATCTTGCGCGCGGTCGAGGTGGCCTTCTCGATGTCGTTCGAGGCGCCGGTGGTCGGGTCGTGGAAGATGATCTCCTCGGCCACCCGACCGCCCATTGCGTAGGCGAGCTGGTCGAGTAGTTCGTTGCGGGTGACGGAGTAGCGGTCTTCGACCGGCATAACCATCGTGTAGCCGAGGGCGCGGCCGCGGGGCAGGATCGTGATCTTGGTGACCGGGTCGGTGTTGCGCATTGCGGTCGCCACGAGCGCGTGGCCGCCCTCGTGGTACGCGGTGATCAGCTTCTCTTTGTCACGCATGACACGGCTGCGGCGCTGCGGACCGGCCATCACGCGGTCGACTGCCTCGTCGAGGGCGCGGTTGTCGATCAGCTGCGCGTTGGAACGCGCGGTGAGCAGCGCGGCCTCGTTGAGAACGTTGGCCAAATCGGCGCCGGTGAAGCCGGGCGTCTTGCGCGCCAGCACCTCGAGGTCGACGCCGGGAGCCATCGGCTTGCCCTTGGAGTGCACCTCCAGGATGCGCTTGCGACCGAGCATGTCGGGCGCGTCCACGCCGATCTGACGGTCGAAGCGACCGGGGCGTAGCAGCGCCGGGTCGAGGATGTCGGGCCGGTTGGTGGCCGCGATGAGAATGACGTTCGCCTTGACGTCGAAGCCGTCCATCTCGACCAGCAGCTGGTTGAGGGTCTGCTCGCGCTCGTCGTGCCCGCCGCCCATGCCGGCGCCGCGGTGACGGCCAACGGCGTCGATCTCATCGATGAAGATGATGGCCGGGGCGTTTTCCTTGGCCTGCTGGAACAGGTCGCGCACGCGGCTCGCGCCGACGCCGACGAACATTTCCACGAAGTCGGAGCCCGAGATCGCGTAGAACGGCACGTTGGCCTCGCCGGCCACGGCCCGGGCGAGGAGGGTCTTACCGGTTCCGGGAGGGCCGTAGAGCAGAACGCCCTTGGGGATGCGCGCCCCGACGGCCTGGAACTTCGCCGGCTCCTTGAGGAAATCTTTGATCTCCTCGAGCTCCTCGATGGCCTCGTCGGCGCCCGCGACATCCGCGAACGTCACCTGGGGGCTCTCCTTGGATACCAGCTTGGCCTTCGACTTGCCAAACTGCATCACCTTGTTGCCGCCACCCTGCATGCCGGCGAGCATGAACCAGAAGAAAGCGCCGATCAGGAGCAGGGGCAGCATGATGCCGAGCAGCGACAGGATCCAGCTGGACTTCGGCACCTCGTCGGTGAAGCCGTCGGCCGGATTGGCAGTGGTGACGGCCGTGATGACCTCTTCGCCACGCGGGGCGACGTAGTAGAACTGGACCTCGCTACCGAGGTCTTTATCCGCCTTGGTCAGGGTGAGGTCGACGCGCTGCTCGCCGTCGACGATCGTGGCCTCGGAAACCTTCCCGTCTTTCAGGAACTCCAGTCCCTGTTGGGTCGGAATCTCTTTGAATCCCGACATGGTAATGAGACTCGACCCTACCCACACAGCAACAATCGCCAGGAGAATGTAGAGGAGCGGCCCGCGCAGTAGCTTCTTGACGTTCATCGTGGTGACAGGCTACCGTGACCGCGCTGGACGAAGACCGTGTGTTCGCCCAAAGCGCTACCAGGCTCAACTGTAGATGTGCGGGGCGAGAACGCCCACCGAGCGCAGGTTGCGGTAGCGTTCGTCGAAGTCGAGACCGTAGCCCACGACAAACTGGTTCGGAATGTCGAAACCGAGGTATTTCACGTCGATGTCGACGCGAGCGGCATCCGGCTTGCGCAGCAGGGCGCAGATTTCAACGGATTCCGGGCCGCGAGACTTCAGGTTGGACAGCAGCCACGAGAGCGTCAGACCGGAGTCGATGATGTCCTCGACGATGAGCACGTTGCGGCCGAGCAGGTCGGTGTCGAGATCCTTCAGGATGCGCACGACGCCGCTGGACTGCGTGCCGGACCCGTAGGAGCTGACCGCCATCCAGTCCATCGTGATCGGGTGCACGAGTTCGCGCGCCAGATCGGCCATGACCATGACCGCTCCTTTGAGCACGCCGACCAGCAACAGGTCCCTGCCGGCATAGTCCGCCTCAATCAGGCGGCACAGCTCTGCGAGCCGGGTGCGGATCTGCTCCTCCTCGATCAGAATCTCGGTGAGGTCGCCTTCAATGTCGCGGGGTTCCATGGGAGCGGGAGGGTCCTTTACTCGGGGCGTGTCCAGGCGCGGTCAATATCAGCCAGCCGTCCTGCCGTATAACCCTAACGCCTGGCAGGTCAAGCGGCTTCTGCCCGTGCCAGTCGGTGACCAGGCGCAGCACGGCCAGCGTGTGCACGCGTTCCAGGGACACCCCGAACTCCCGTTCGACCGAGAATCGGATGATCCGCTGGCGCACCGCGGGCGGATTCGTCTCGAGCCGGCTCGCGTCCAGCCGGATTCCGGCGCCGTCGGCAGAGTCGCTGAGCGGTTCGCTCAGCTGCTCGCTGAGACCACGGGCCATGTCGTCGAGCGCGCTCGAGTCCTCGCGCAGCTGCCCGGCCGTGCGCACGAGTGCTTCGGCCACGCCGGGCCCCAGCTCCCGCTCGAGTACGGGCAGCACGGTCTGGCGTACCCGCACCCGCTGGAAGCGGGGGTCGTCGTTGTGCGGGTCCTGCCAGGGGTGCAGGCCGGCATCCACGCAGAATTGCCGGGTCCGGGCGCGACGGATGCCCAGCAGCGGCCGCAGAATCGGCCCGCCGACCGGCTTCATTCCCTGCAGGCTTGTGGGGCCCGATCCCCGGGCAAGGCCGAGTAGCACGGTCTCGGCCTGATCGTCGAGTGTGTGCCCGAGGAGGATGTGGCTCGCGCCGGTCTCCCGCCGCGCCTGGTCGAAGGCCGCGTACCGAGCGGTGCGGGCGGAGGCCTCCGGACCGCCGGCATCCGTGCCGTGGTCGACCGTGACCCGAAGAACGAGAACCGGGTCGAGGCCGAGTTCCCGCGCCTGCCCGGCCGCGGCCGCCGCGACGCCGGCCGAGCCGGCCTGCAGGGCGTGGTCGACGATGACCGCCCCGGCGCGCAGGC